>JABDDT010000011.1 GCA_013287475.1 Bacteroidota bacterium | reverse complement strand
GTTGGCCAATCCGATAACCAGCCTTCGCTCAGAATGAATAATTTATAAATGTCTCGGAAAAAATTTGGCCAGCGTTACCAGGAATAAATAGGGAACAATAAGCACAAAAACAGAAATCATAAAATCCCTTTTTTTCTTAGGATTCCGATCCCATTTTTCTTCATACTTTCCATAGATCAGACGGTCACGTTCATTCACTATGAAAATATGATTGAGTATTATTGCGGAAAGGAGATAAACGGTTGCTGCAAATATAGTGGCGCCAGGTTTTGATGAAAACCAGGAATGCCTGATCGTGCGTAAATAAGTGGCTTCAAAAAAAAGTATCCATCCTCCTATTGAAAATGAAAACAGGTACATGGCCTGGATACGGGCATAGAATTCCCGGGTATAACTTCGCTGGTAGAAATGGTTATAAATATTGAAATACAAATAATCTATGGGTTTCATAGGGTTACGGTTGTTTAGGGTAAAAGCGGGTTATAGTACCGTATTTAAACGTTTTTTAAGAAGCAAACTTGTACGGAATGAGAAAGAAAATGAATAAAAAAAAGCTGCTTTTATGGTATTTTCCAAAATTGGGAGAGCTGTTATAAATCGGGAATCATTTCACCTCATGGGTTCCCTATTTCCGTGACTAAAATGCTTCACTAAAGTTGAATAATACCGTTCGGTAGCCTTTACTAAAAGCATAATCGATAGCAAAATTAGTATTGGAAGCCTTACTGAATTTAATCCGTAGTCCAGTTCCACCGGCCGGATGCCAGGATAGAAACATAGTCCCTGATCCACTGACCGTATTGATATTAGAAAATAAAACCAATCCGAAAAGCCCGTTATTCGTTATATCTCTTCGATATTCTGTTTCAAAATAATATAAGGCATTGCCCCTGTACCTGTTTTGATCAAATCCTCTTGCGGAACGATTATATTCATCCCATCCGGTACTCGGCAAATCGAGATAAGGTGTTCCTGTATTGGAGTTCAACCATAAAAAAGACCAGAATGCAAGTATGTTTTGCTGATTCGGTTTTGCACTTGTATTCAATTGAAGATATTTTCTGACATCCACAAAAATGGATTGCCATGGATGTACATTTCCTAAAAAACCCGGATTCTGACGATATACAATATTCAAAAAAGTTCCGGGAAAGGGATAAATATTCCGGTTGCGCGTATCATATAACAGGTTAAATGTAATTCCTGAGGATAAAGAATTACCATAAAGGCCATAAGGATAGCCGGTGAACTTTATCAAATTCACGCCCGTATCGCTTCCTATATTGAAATGATAATCCAGATCATAACCGAGTCCTATAAAAAGATGGGCTTCGACACGTTTCAATACTGCCTGATAAAACCTGATATATTTATAATTGACCCATTCCTTTTCCTGATCGGTATGTGATGTACCCAGGCCCCATGTATATTGAGGGTATACCAGGAAACGGATATCCCCCTGAATATTCCATGCATTATCCTTTAACCAGATATTTGATCTGAGAGGCAATCCAAATCTTTTATTGAAATTGAAATAAGGGGCAAAGGTGGCAGTCGATAGAAATGTTGTTGATTGCGGACCCAGATAAATATTGGCCGTTGTACTTGTCACCAATGCGTTTCCGGAGCTCGTTGGCACATTGGCTAACGGGTTCAAAGTGAAATAGACTTTGTTTTCAGGATGTGGGTTTTTACTTTGGGGGGGAAGTTTAAACCAGCTTTTATAAACATCCAATAAGTCCTTTTGATGTGCTGTATCATGGAGTGTATTGTTCTGGGGATTCGCATCAGGCGCGTTTTGGGCCGACAATGGACTCCAAACTGAAGAGATTAATATAATTATTGACAACCAAAGAAGAGGTTTTGTAAAGCTTGTAGTCATTGCTCTACAAAAGTCTTAGCCGGCAACACTTCTTTGTCCCATTCAACTGATAATATTATCATACATATATTCACGCAATTCCCATGCCTCTGAAATATTATCAAGTCCAATGACCTATGCTCAAAAAAAAAGACTGAAATATCAGTCTTTTTTTAAATTTTTGAACGTGATTCTTACCGGTTCAGATTTGCTTTTTTGGAAGATCTCATGATTGGTATCAGGATAACCAATAATAGAACAGCAAAACCACCAATGACCTGCATAGCAGAAAGTGATGATTCATTGCCGGCGGGACTGGCAGCAGCAAATACCTGTGACTGTGTTAAGATAAACGCCAGTACGGTTGCTACTAAATAGCCCGCGATCTTAGTCAAATTTTTCATTTTGATACTTTTTAGTTTTATATATACAGAATCGTATCATAAATACGGCAAAAGGCCTACCAATATTGCATACTGATAAAAAATCAAATGAATTTTATTGATTTTGAGTTGATTGTAGTGAAAGCTATTTTAAACTGGATTTTCCAGGCTAATTCAACCATGCCATTTTGATAAAATCCCTGTCAAATTGGATTGAAAGATACCCATGTTCAGCAATCATATCTGTTATATTAGCATATATCCTTTCTGTATTACTATTGTATAAACTGGATTTGGTAAATCTCAATAACAGGAAAAAAGGTAAGAACTTATACAAAGAGAAAAGAAACAGGTACGGATTATAGTAAATATGGGCCTGAATTTAAAAATTGAAGATGTCAGATTTTACTTAAAATAAGAAAGTGGAATAGATTTCCACATTCCATGAGACAGATGGCCAGTTAGTACTTCGTATGCAAGATAAATGGGCCAGATGATCCAGTGAATAATAAGCAATATGATGGAGTGATTGTAGTGCCAGCTGATCATAATTGAATAAATGCCCAGTATCAGGTACAGTAGGCTTGAATGGCGTGTTTTCATGATTTTATTTTAAATTATTAAAAAGTGGTTAAATTCAATATTTTACATTTCATGAAAAAATCAGGATCAATTTTATTTTTTGGTATTTTGTTTTTTATCGGCTGTAATACTAAGAATAATTATCCAAATGTAACAACATTCGCTGGCTCAGGTGCAATGGGCGCTCGCGATGGCAAAGGAACATTAGCATCATTTTCAAATATGATGGGAATAGCTGCGGATGACAATGGTAATCTGTATGTAGCGGATTCACGGAATAATATGATTCGTAAGATCACTAAAGACGGAGTGGTTACGACCGTTGCAGGTAATGGGCTTGCGGGTTCGGCTGATGGAAAAGGAGATTCTGCTTCTTTTTTTTATCCTGAAGCTGTTGCAGTTGACAGAAATGGAAATCTGTATGTGGCAGATACCCATAACAGCCTTATACGAAAGATCAGCCCGGAAGGAATTGTTTCAACACTGGCGGGTAAGCGGATTTATAACACTATTCCAGGTATGGATACTGTTGTAAGATTTGACAATCCTTCGGGAATTGCGGTTGATTCATCGGGTTATGTTTATGTGGCAGATTGTGGCAATGATCTTATCCGGAAAATAAGCCCTGATGGAAAAGTTCAGAATTTTGCAGGCAATGGTAAAAAAGGTACTAAGGACAGTTCATGTTTAAATGCCAGTTTTTACCTTCCGGGAGGCATCGCCCTTGATTCCGTTGGTAATATTTATGTGGCAGATACTTATAATAATATGATCCGGAAGATCAGTTCTTCGGGTCTCGTAACTACAATTGCTGGCAGAACATCAGCGGGTGCTGCCAATGGAAAACGATCAACCACTTCTTTTTCGCATCCGGCCGGTTTAACTGTGGGTCCCGGCGGATATATATATGTGGCAGATGTTGGCAACAATAAAATACGCATGATCAGTCCGGAGGGACTGGTTACAAATTTTGCAGGAAGCGGTTCCCGTGGTGCAATAAACGGGAGGGATACTATCGCTTCCTTTTTCAGGCCTTATGGAGTAGCTGCCGACAAATCAGGGAATATTTATGTTGCTGATTATCTTAATAATGTCATACGAAAAATCAGTTTCTGATCAATTATTGCCGAACAGTCTTTTCATTAACATAAAAACTATACTTTTAAGTTAGATGCCGACATATGAATAATAGATTAGCCCTAGTCGTTTTAATGTTTTTATTTTTTTCGGATTGTAAGAAAAACGAAACAACCAGCACCAATCCACCACCACCACCGCCGCCTAACACGCAGCATATCTCTGTGGTAACCCAGCACAATGATAATACCAGGGCCGGTTTGAATAACCTGGAGTTAAAACTGACAACATCCAATGTGAATTCAACAACATTTGGAAAACTGTTCTCAATGGCTATTGACGACCAGGTTTATGCGCAACCCCTGATGGTTGGCAATCTGGCCATTGGTTCCGGTAATCATAACGTATTATTTGTTGCTACGGTCAACAATACCGTATATGCCTATGATGGTGACAATGGCACATTATACTGGAAAAATAATTTTACTCAAACGGGCATGCGGCCCGCGAATTCCACAGATATGTCTTCGAGCTGGTGTACACCTTATACGGATTTCAAATATAATATCGGAATTGTCGGGACGCCGGTTATCGACACAACCTCGGGAACCATTTATTTCGTTACAAGAAGTACCGATGGCAACCAGTTCGTACAATATTTGCATGCTGTAAATATTATTAATGGAAATGAACAGTCAGGCAGCCCTGTGTTGATCAGTGCCAGTGTACCCGGAAGTGGCGATGGGAGTGTAAATAATGTGGTAAGCTTTGATCCGAGACGTAACAACCAGCGGCAGGGATTAACCCTGGTAAATGGTGTGGTATATATTTCATTTTCTTCTCATTGCGATTGGAATCCATATCATGGATGGATTCTTGGATACAATGCACAAACACTGCAGCAACAGACCGTCTATAATGATACACCAGACGGAGAAAACGGTGGATTATGGGAAAGCGGTATGGGCATAGCTGCGGATGCCCAGGCAAACTTATACGTGGTTTCTGGCAATGGGACGGTCGGACAAGGCAACCTGTTCACCAGTTCTGGAAATGGAACAGATGAAAATTCACCAAATCCAAATCCTGCAGATCCTACCAATCGTGGGGAAAGCGCAATGAAACTAACTCCTTCGGGTTCAGGTTTATCACTGAGCAGTTATTTTACGCCAACAAATTATCTTAATCTGAATATGAACGATCAGGATTATGGTGTTATGGGTACTTTCTTGATCCCAAATACCAATTATTATTTAACCGGATGTAAAGACGGCAATTTATACCTGCTGAATAAGGATAACATGGGTGGGTATTCCAGTTCATCTAATCAAATTCAGCAGACTATTCCTTTAAATGCAAGTCTGCATTGCCAGCCCTCCTATTATAAAGGAAATACCAATGAATTCGTTTACATCTGGTCTGAAAATGATCCTTTACGGGCACTGCCATTTGACCGGGGCAGCAACACGTTCACGAACAGCCAGCTTGTTAATAATATAAGTGGCCCGACGGGCGGATGTGGAGCGGATCTTTCAGTATCCTCTAACGGAGCCACCGACGGAACCGGGATTCTCTGGGCCGCCTATGCGATCAGCGGGGACGCAGGAAATACTGTCAGTCCGGGTATATTAAGGGCATTCGACGCCAATAATATTACCAAAGAACTTTGGAACAGCAATCAGAGTGCCAGTGATAATGCGGGTTATTATGCAAAATTTTGTTCACCAATGATCGCTAACGGTCATGTATATCTGGCAACTTTCTCAAACCAGGTAGTTGTATATGGTATTAAATATTAGAAGGGAAACTAATTTTCTAAAACTCCCAGCCAATTTTAATAGTTAGCCGGTTAAAACTGTAATTGATCTTTTGTTCCTGATCATTCAATTGCGATCCGGGATCATTAAAATTTGCTGGCGGAAAATATATCTGATTATTGGTATAGGTTTCTACTGTTTTCTTATATGAATAACCGAGACTCAGCAGAAAATTGTTTTTTCTATTCACCATCACCTTATATCCAAGGCCCCAATCACCATAGAATCCATTGTGGAATTTATCATTTTGAAAATAATTCATTTTTTGCTGATCGGTAACCCAGCTGAAATTGATTCCAAAATCTGAATATATAAAAATCTTATTGTTGTTCTTACCGAATTCTTTTCTGAAATCAGCGAATAAGGGTATTGTCCTGAGTCTGTAAAAGTCCAGTCCAAGTCCCACCCCTGCAAACCAGGATTTATTATTTACCCCGTTAATAGTTTGCAATTGAAATGCAGATCCCGTTTCTCCTTCCAGCAATCCAACATTATTGATGGAATGATATTGCCATGGTTTGACTGAATTCATTTGCTGTGCTGATACAATGCCGACGATCATTATAAGTATTACAAAAAGCATTGTATGTTTTATTCTGAGCATGGTGTTTGTTATAATTTGCTAATGAAGTGGATATTATTCAAATCAGTATAGTCATATTGGTAGATGCCGTCTTTTGCCATGACGATGGCCAATCCGTTTTCAGCAATAACATCATATACTTCCGCACCTTTCAATTGCTTTAGTAGTAAAAGATTTGCAGGGTCCGATGCATCGTATATTTTCAGTCCGTCCTTATCATCACAGATAAATAAATTATTCCCGTCTTTTGAGAGGCCAATAGGATGTGTAAACTGATAAGATTTTACCATGAAGGAATTCGCCATGTCTTTAATATTGACGATCTGCAATTCATTATAAAACCCAAGGCAGGCACTTGAATCATTCAGTGTAATATAGGCGTAGTCATTGTCTGCAATTACAGGATCACACCCACGCGCGTGAACAAACTGACCAATAAGTGTTGGATTGGAAGGGGATGAAAGAACATCGTACATATACATCCCATTGTTTGTACCTACAAATAGTTTATCCTTTAGCGGGTATATGGTTTCCACATGCCAGTCAACAAGTACTGAGCTTGTAAATGCAGGTGCAAATGGCTGACTGATATCAAAGGCTAACAGGTTATTGGACCCGACTGTATAAAGGAAATTATTGATAATACTAAATCTCGCGAGTGAACCATTGGTTGCGACAATATTAGCGCTTTGGCTTGAAGCCGGTACCGCAAACATGGAACAATTCGGACAATTGTTAAAATATACCGGATAAATATTATAGTTCGGATCATAATCAACGGTCGTGTCGTGTGTTGACCATCCAACAATCACGTTAATAGAGTCCGGGTTGAATACAGTTCCGGCAGTGAAGGCAGCGCCCAGATAATAAATACTGTGATCAGGAAAAACATTTGTAGCGAAATTTTTTGCGACAACATTCAGCGGATCAGTGATATCAAATGAAACCAGGTCACCATAGGCATCTGCATAAAGGGTATTTCCTTTTATGGCCATGTCTTCATTCCCGGGAATATTAATGAATGAAACATTTTTCGGGCTGGAGGGGTTACTGTTGTCAATTACATGAATACCCACATTGGGCTCTGATAAAAAAATATATTTTCCTGAAACCGTTATTTTTCCAGGACTCGAAATATCAACAGAAGGCTGGCTTTTAACTGATTCCCTGAACTTCGTCAGAACTTCATAAATAGGCGTGCTAATGGTATATGTCCTGGTGACCTTATCTTTCATGCATCCTGTTGATAAAAATGCAAGAAGAGACAGGAGACAAATATTACTTAGGAGCCGTGTTTTCTTTTTCATAACAGCGTTTTGACTTTGACTGGCTGACTAATGAAAACGTTGCACGGCACAATTATTTTTTAGCAGGGATAAAGGAAATCTTCAGTCCTGTATAAAAAAGGTGTTGTGGATTTCCCGATCCGGTTTTGAGAAGCCCGGTTAATCCATATTGTAATTGCGGACCGACCTGTAGTTCACTTTTATTGATCGGGAATCCAATCATGATGGCTGTGACTCCATTCAGCTGGAATTTATTGAACAATTCTGCATTTTGATAATACAGATTACCATTTGGATCAAAATGCAATGCATTACTGTTCAACAGGTATGAGATCGAAAAACCTGCTTCCCAGAATAAAGGAAGTTTTGAACTTTTATTTAATTGGAAATCTGCTGTTACCGGCAATTCAATAAAATGATAACTATTAGTATAGGACTGATTACTGCCATTACGATAATAACCGTTAATCGCGTAAGCCCCGGGTAAAGAGGAAGTTCCTGAATTATTTGGTGAATAAGAAACAAATATTGAACTATCTACTGCATAACCTGTATTTACACGCGTAGAATAATAATGATAACTCAATCCTGCTGATACTGAAATGCGTTTGGATAAATACCTGCTTACAAGCGCTCCTGCACTAAAGGAAAATCCCGGATTAATTTCTGATGACACTGGAACGGGTGCTGCGGATCCATTGGCATTGTTAACACTTGCCGGATTATAATATAAGCCGGTAACATTGCTTTGTTTGAATAAGCTTTGATTAATGCTTGACAAACCGGCTCCTCCGGTTAGTCCGATTTTCCATTTGGAAGGTGCAGCTTTTTTCTCATCTTTTTTTACCGTTTTATTTACAGATATTGAATCTTTAGCCGTTATATTTTTTGCAATGGAAATTGGTTTTTTTGCGGAAGAATCTATTTTATAATTACCGGAGTTTTCGGGTTCAGATTTAATAAATGACTTGTTCTTTCCTTCAATATTGTATTTCCCACTCCCTGTTTCATTGATATTCTTTCCAGAATTATTTTCTTTACTGCTGCTGTAGTTATCTTTATTAACCGGCCGTTTGATCTCATTTGCTGATTTATTAACTATTGCATCCCTGGTTGGACTGGATTCATGCTGTATGTTGTTTTGAACTTTGCTTTCAGATTGTATAATCAGGTTTCCTTTTTTTTCACTTTGCTGCTGGCTTGCAACTATTTTGGGAACCGGATTCTTAATCATCAGAAGGTAAACTCCTCCGCCTGTAAGTAAAAGACCTGAAAGAAAGAACAGGATGAAAAAGGGCCTCCGCCGTCTTTTTTCTTTATTGATCTCTTTGTCAACCGCTGCCCACACGGCATCGGAAGGATCAAATCCCAGCTGATCCATTTTTTCCTGAACCTGCTTTTCAAAATTATTTTCGTGCATATATGCCCGTTTTATTATCCAAAGAATTTCTCGTAATCCAACTGATCAGCAATGCTCTTGCGCGTGCATACTGCGACTTGGATGTACCTTCATGAATACCTAAAATTTTGCCGATTTCAGAATGTTTATAGCCCTCCACTGCGTGCATATTAAATATTGTCTGATAGCCGATCGGCAGCTGGCGTATCAGATCAGCGAGTTCTTTTGCATTTAACAACAGTTCCGGGTTTTCGTCAGATACCGGGTGAAGGTTTTTCTCTACAAAAGAAAGATCGTATTGATAATGATCCTGACTTTTCAAATAATTAATAGCGGTGTTCACCATAATTCTTCTTACCCAGGCACCCAGATCTCCCGATCCGTTGTATTGATGAAGATTTTTAAAGATTTTAATAAACCCATCCTGCAATACATCCTCAGCATCAGCCATGGACTTAGTATAACGATAACACAGGCCCAGCATCGCTTTGGCATATAGCGCATACAGCTCCTGCTGGGCGGAAGCTTTTCCTTTCAGGCAGTCATTCAGCAACTTTTTTTGATCCATGTGCTATTATCCTGACACTATATTAATGCAAACCGTTGCTTCTCACATATTTTAAAATGCGGCCGGCATCGCAACCACAGGGTAACGAGCCGGCAATCAATACATTGCAATGAAAACGGAAGGAGATTAAATTTTTTACTTTACCTTTTCATCTAAATCTAATTTTATGTTTGAACAAATATTACAATTGGTAAAAGAACATATGGATAACAATCCCCAGCTTACACAAAATGTCCCTCCTGAACAAGCTGATGCCATTCATAAAGAAATAGCTACGCATATTAATAATGGTCTCCAAAACCAGCAGGCATCACCTATAACAACTGGCGGAATTTTATCTCAGTTGGAAAGCAGTTTAAGTTCAGGTAATCTTTTAACCAGCTCAATTTCCGGAGGTTTAATAGGAAGTTTAGGCAGCAAATTCGGATTATCGCCGGCTATCACAGGGGCTATAGCTGCTTCCTTGCCAGCCCTTCTACAAAAATACACACATAGAAATGATCCTGCAGGAACCAGCGTTGCAGCTGCAACATCCTGATGCTATATTTCAATCCTATTCACCCGTGAAAAAAAATTCAGCAAGAAGAAATTTTATTAAACAATCTGCATTGGGTTTAGGCGGACTGGCATTTGCCCCTTTGATTAAATCAAAAAAAGAAATTCCTGAATCTGCCGGAAAACCAGCTGATAAAAAACTTCACATTATTTGTGTAGGTGCTCATCCCGGTGATCCGGAATTCGGATGTGGAGGGACAATGGCAAAATACAGCAGTGAGGGTCATTCTGTAACATTTTTATATTTAACCAGGGGAGAAGCAGGAGATCCGGCAAAATCTTATTCAGAGTCTGCTGCACTCAGAACTAAAGAGGCTGAAACAGCTTGTAAATTATTAAATGCAAAACCCATTTTCGCCGGACAGATTGATGGAAATACAATCTTGAATAAAGAGTATAATGAGGAGATGACAAAATTAATTCAATCAGAAAATCCTGATCTGGTTTTTACGCAGTGGCCGATAGATACTCATCCCGATCACCAGGTAACCGGCATGCTTACTCTAACTGCCTGGATCAGGTCGGGCAGACAATTTCAGTTATATTTTTATGAAGTAAATACAGGCAGTGAAACAATGGGGTTTACTCCGACCGATTATGTAGACATTACCAGTGTCCGTGATATAAAGAAAGCGGCGATGTATGCTCATAAAACCCAGGATCCGGAGGGCATTTACAATAATTATTTTAAGCCATTGGAAGAATTCAGGGGATTGGAAGCCGGTGTAAAAGCTGCTGAGGGTTTTATTCATTTTAAGGACAAAGCAGACCGGGCAACTATAATTGGCTTATCTGTTAATAGATGAATTTGTTTATCCGGAAATTTTATTGTTTTGTTGCTGTATCCCAATGCTCAGCAATTTTGTCTCCTTCAATGCGAAACGTATCAAAACCGGTAGTTGTATAATTTTTTTATTCCTGGAGAATTTGGGATCATTGCTATAAGGCAATGCTTTTTGATTCTGGGATTCCATTACCGCTACCTTACCTGAAGCAAAATTTGAAAAAGCTGAGATGATGAGACACAGAATTAATAAATGTGACGAAAAGTGGCTAAAAAAACCTGTTGCCGAAAAAAGGCAACAGGTTTTTATTAGAAAGACTTTTCGAATCAATGTTCCTTCGGATGCCCGGGTTCAGCGTGCTGAGGTTGTGCAGCATGTTGCGGAGCCGGGTTATGTTGTTGTTGTTGGGGTTGATTCATGTGTTGTTGTTGTTGCGGCGCAGGATGATATGCCTGCTGATGTTGCTGTGGTACAGGATGACTGCTGGCCGGTTGATGTTGCGGTGCCGGATGATATGCCTGCTGATGTTGCTGTGGTACAGGATGACTGCTGGCCGATTGATGTTGTGGTGACGGATGATTGTTTACATCCTGCTGATGTTGTGGTGCAGCATGATTTCCGGTATTAGGATTATGTGTCGCCGCCGGAGGATTATTATTTGCATGATGAACGACAGGTGCATTTCCATGAGGATCATAGCGGTTTCCTCCAGGCTTATTCATGGCTGCAGTAACCGGCTGACCATGATTTACAGCAGCAAACTGATTTCTGTCCTGCATTGCATGTTGCACATGTAAAGTTTGCTCGGAAGTAGCCTGAACATGTCTTTCTCTCATCGCGGATTCTTCCTGAGCTGAAGGTCTTGCTGAAACACCACCTGTTCCACCGTTAAAACTTACCCTGTTATTTGAGTGGTTGACAACGACTGTTCTGTCTACATAGGTATTATGGATCACTGTCGTGTTTACATTTACAACTGCTGTGTTGTATCTGAATGAGTTCCCTTCCCATCTTCCACCATAAAATCCAGAACCACTATATCCGTAACCATAATTTATACCTCCGTAAAATCCAACGTGAGGTCCCCAATACCCATAGTGAAATCCATAGACCCCACCCACATAACCCCAGTATGCAGGTGTCCATAAATACCCATACTGTGGAGGTAGTACCCAGACTCCGGGTACCCAGAAGTATCCGTCATCCCCATATGCCCAATATCCCGGAACCCACAAAAAGCCATCTGTAGGACAGGCAGGTTGTACATAAACAGGCAATGGCGGTGGTGGTATATTCGCTGAAATGCTGATTCCCACGCTAACCTGTGCGGAAGTAGAATTCGCAGACAAAATAAATAAGGTAGTCGAAAACATTAATATAATGGCAAGCCTTTTCATATTGATTTTTTAGTGAATAATAAGTTTCCTTATTACTATTGAAAAGGCCATGCCAGCTTTAAGTCATCGTTTAATAATTAACAAAATTAATGTGCACTAAACCAGCACTTTAGTTGTAAGATTATTGTAACTCACCGTAATACTTTGTATCGGGTTTGTTGCACCATCCTGTTCTACAAAGAAATATTGCATACCTGATTCTTTAGATGCTGCAAAGACTCTTTTGAAATCAACGTTACCATTACCTATTTCAGTAGGAGCTTTTTGTGTATTAATATCTTTCACATGCCATAGCGGATAACGACCGGGACTTTTTTTGAATAGATCTAAAGGATCTGCGCCTGCTACACTCGCCCATCCGATATCAAGTTCCATTTTAAGAATGTCTGCATTGATTTGTGAAAGAAGCATATCGTAAGGAATTTTTCCGTCTACCTGATCAAACTCGTGTGTATGATTGTGATAACATAATTGAATACCTGCTTTTTTTGCTGCTTCACCTGAGCGGCTTAATGTATCAATCGATTCACTGATCTCCGCAGATGAACTGAGTGGTATGGAAGCACAAACGAGGTATTTCAATCCACCTTCAGCTACTTCATCAATTATCTGCTGATAGTTATCTCTGAGATTTTTCATGGGGGGCATACTTCTTAACTGATGAAGCCTGGTTGTATCCATACCGGGAGGCACTTTAAATCCGCCAGCAGGCATTTTGAATGGTGCACCTCCTACATGGTGTGAAATCCATGAGAGTCCCATTTCCTTTGTCAGTTTGGCAAATTCTTTCGATGTCATACCGTAATACGCACCTTTGATACTGAAAGCCGATTCAACATCTTTATATCCGATATCCGCGATTTTCTTCAGGGTTCCAGGCACATCGTTATCGATTGTACCGCCCATGGTATATAGTTGCAGCCCGACAGGATGCATGGCATATCTGTCTAACAGGGATGCATATCCCTTTTTTGAAAACATGAATCCACCCAGTGCAAGGGCACCCGAATTCAGCAGGAATTTTCTTCTGTTATGCATGATTGTAAATTTATTTGATTCATTAAACGATGGCGATAAGTCAGATCAGGGCATTTTTTCAGTATTGAATTTTATATTTGTCACCGACATTAACGGCCCATCCCCTTTAGCATTTTCATTTTTAAAAAGGAAGTAGATATCATGCTGTCCGGTGACCGGCTTAATATCTGCTTTCATTCCAGGCCTGGCGAAAGGATTACTAAATCCTGCAGCAGGTTTTTTAGAGGATGCTGCGGGTTTCTTTACGGCTACGGGTGCAGCAGCCTGTGCTTTCCTGGTTTTTGCGCCACCTGCATTTTGTGCTGCATTTGCAGCAGATCCACCAAAAACAGGATTTATGGATTCAATCTTTACCTGTCCCAGCAATTCACCATCCGGTTTATCGAGTCTGACTTCAATAGTCCCTCCTATATAACCCATCATTGGGAATGCAATGGCACTAATTTCCAACTGCTGAATTCCGGTCAGATCAATTTGTTTAAACCCTATATAACCATCATTTTTTGGAATGATATTCAAAGAGACAGCAAACATGGTTTGCAAATTCACTTCGGCGCGATGTGTTATTTCAGCTGAACCGGGACTTAATTGCGGACTGCGTAATACTATAGTTTTTTCACTTGTCAATGGTTCTGAGCCTTTGGCACCTTTATCTGTATATGCTGCTCTTATAACAATTGATCCTTTTCCATTATCCCCTTCCGGAATTTTAGGCGTGTAACTGCCTTTCAGCGGCAGGGTGCTGATCGTTTTTTGGTTGGAACTGAGAATATAATTTATAATCGTGCGCGCGTCATTCATTGATATATTCGGATGAGCTGGCATGTTAACCGTTCCCCAAACTCCACTCCCGCCGGATCTTATTTTCCTGGCAAGAGAATCCAGCGCCCAGTTATATTTCGACTTATATTTTTCAGCAACTTCGATAAATTCCGGACCAATGGATTTTGTATCCAGATGATGACAATTATTGCAGTCTACTTTATTAATCATGGCCTGAGCCACAGCGAAACGGGTGGATGCATCTACACTGCGTTGTCCCTGCACCAATTCTGCCACATCGAATCCTTCTGAAGTATAATCAATACTTGCAGCAACCTGCTTGGGGTTAATCTGTCCATCTTCTTTATCAACCACTTTAATATCATAGGCAAAAGGCTTTCCGGGGAAGAAGAAAGTTTTATTACCCGTGATATCCAAATTTATTTCAGGTGGTGCATTACCTGCGATAATTTTTAATGACTGGCTGTTTTTGGCTCCCTGGGGGTCTGTGACCGTTAGTGTGGCTGTATATTCACCAGGCTGATTAAAACTGGCTGATGGATTGGGTTCATTATATGTTACAGGAGCAATTCCATTTGCGCCTGTGATTACCCATTCATATTTGAGCGAATCACCATCATAATCCTTTGTCCCTGCAGATGAAAGATTAACTGTCAGTGGCAGGATGCCACCACTTTTATCGGCAGATGCATGAACGATGGGTGTACGGTTACCGGAATTAAATTCTATACGAACCAGTTTTGAATTATCACTTTTCCTGAACCAGTTGCTGCCATATTCCAGTACATACAAATCTCCATTGGGACCGAATTTGATATCAATAGGTTCAATCGGCTGATAGGAAGGAAGAAATTTTTCCATGGATTTATAATCGCCATTTTCTTTCATGCTGATGGCCATGATCCAACCGCGTGAAAGATCCGCAGCAAGCCACTTCCCTTCATAATAACCAGGATATGGACGTTTAGCATTTACAAAATTTGAACGGCGATAAACAGGGCCTCCAACTGAACATCGTGAACCAGATCCTACCAATGGAAATTTTTCAGAATTTCCGTAAGGATAAGAGATGAAAGCAGGTTGCGCAGGTGGTAAATCAGTCAATCCTGTATTATTGACTGAATGATTGACCGGATGTGCAGGATCCTGCGGAGGATAAACCGTATCATGCACATAATCATACATTGGATACCCCACATTCTCTCCAATAAAATACGGCCATCCAAAATAACCAGGTCCCCTGGCCTGGTTGAATTCATCCATTCCCGTCCTGGTTGTCTTAGTATCCTCGTTTGCATCCGGGCCTACTTCTCCCCAATATAACCATCCGGTTTTGCTGTCAACCGAAGGACGCCATGGGTTGCGGTCCCCCATAATATAAATTTCAGGCCTTGTTTTCGGTGTTCCTTTTGGAAAAAGATTTCCATCGGGGATACTATAAGTACCATCGGCATTCGGATGTATTCGTAATATCTTCCCGCGAAGGTCATTCGTATTACCTGAACCACGCTGGTCATCCCAGCTTGACCTGCCCGGACGTTCGTCTGTCTGGGATTTTTCAGCAACATTTCCCGTGTTATTTCCGACAGCCAGATATAGATTTCCCGATTCATCCCAGGTCATGCCACCACCAGTATGGCAGCAAACTTCTCTCTGTGTTGGAATTTCCAGTACAATTTTTTCTGATCCCGCAACCAGTTTATCGTCCCTGATTTCCCAGCGAGATAAAACATGTTTGCTGATCGTCGGATGTGCATAGTATAAATAGGCAAAATGATTCTCATCAAATTTCGGATCCACGGTGAAACCAATAAATCCTTCTTCTGCTTCAGTTACCTTTCCATCCTTGCTTGTATACTTTGTATTTACCGGAATGGAACCAACGAGTGTAACTGTTTTAAGAATCGGATTATAAACTTTGAGGTCGCCCTTACGTTCATTAATATATACCTTACCATCTTTCAGAACTTCAAAATTCATAGGCTCGTCCAATGCACCTTCTGAAGTAAGAGTCACGGGAGTAAACCGGTTGTCATCCGGCTTAACGGTATCCATAGCATTTTCCACTTTGGAAGATTCCTGATGTTTGCAGGAAATGGAGAAGAAACAGATCATTAAAAAAAGGAGAATAAAAGATTTCAGGCAGAGCAACCGGTTGTAAATAGTATTCATTGCAATCGTTATTAAGCGTTTTGAAAATGCGGGATAAACTATATAGCGAAGATATTGCGGAAATAAATCCAGGTTATACGTCCATTCTTTTAAAAGTAAATACCATAATGAATGTACAATAATAAAATGCGACCAAACCCTGAAACTTGTATACCAATGCTTAAAAGCAGTCCGGATTGCACTTCCGATTCATAGGGATTGAAAATTGCAATGCTCTTCGTAACTTTCTTTAAACCTTATAAATGAATGCCCCGGCTACTGTTTATGATCCGGTCGTACTCAATACCCTGAAAGCCGCTAAAACCGCCTTTCGGACCGGAGCCATCAGGAATGTGCAAGTGAATGGTCAGTCAAAAACATTTTCTTATCCTTTTCCCTCTCCGATTGACTGGCGTGATGTCTGGATATATTTCTTAATGACCGACCGGTTCAATAATCCGGTATCGCCTCCGAATTCCACGATAGAAAATCCTGCGATTGCGTGGAATCAGCCATATGATTTCAGGCAGGGTGGTACATTCAAAGGTATTGAAGCAGAACTCGACTATATTCTTTCGCTGGGAGCAGGTGCTATCTGGATATCGCCCATATTGAAGAATCCAAAACCCAATTCTCCTTTCAATTATCATGGATATGCCACGCAGGATTTCATGCATATTGATGGAAGATTTGGTTCCGATGGAACTGAAGCCACAGCCGAGTCCGAATTAAAAGAGTTGATTGATGCTGCTCATGCCAGGGGTATCTATGTTGTAATCGATATCGTAATCAATCATTCGGCTGAAGTATTCGACTATAATTACAATAATAATGTAGTCGCCAGTTTTAATGATCCATCTATTTTATTTGGCCCATTGGGAGATGAACCGCCCATTCAATGGACAGACAGTACGGGAAAACCACGCGCGGACTGGCAGGACATACTTCCCCCATCTGTAAATCTTTCCACAGATGATGCCATATGGCCGGTGGATCTTCAGTTACATAAAGATTTTTTTCGGCGCAGGGGAAATAAATTGACAGATGCAGCGCCTCCGGGAGGTTTTGCAAAAGGAGATTTCGGTTCCATGCGTCAATTGGTTGGAGAGTACGCAGCCATATCGGCGAACCAGCAAACCCTGCGGGATCAGTACGGACAAACCCCGGTATTAAATATCCTTGTTCAGATCTATACTTATATGATTGCCAATTATGACGTTGATGCTTTCCGGATAGATACAGTTAAATATGTAGCACCTAAAATTGTAGAGACATTTGGAAATTCCATTCGTGAATATTGCATGAGTATTGGCAAGAAGAATTTTTTTATGTTTGGCGAAGTTTATGATGATGAACAAACCATAGAAGAATTTGTGGGAAGAAACAGCACAAACACAGACGGATTCGGTATCGATGCCGCACTTGATTTTCCTCTCTTTTTCAATCTGCCTTCAGTTGCCAAATCTTTCACTGATGTGGCAACGATCCGGCAGGTTTTTACAGACCGAAAGACAGCTGAAAATACGCTGATCAGCTCACATGGCGAGGCAGGAAAATATTTTGTAAGTTTCCTGGATAACCATGACCAGAATGAGCGGTTCAATCATCCCGGGACAAATCCATTGCAGGTATTGATAGGACTGGCGACACTTTTTTGTCTTCAGGGGATACCCTGTTTATATTATGGGACTGAGCAAGGACTGGATGGGGCAAAGGATAATGCAGGGAATCCTGCAACGGGTACATTGGAATCCGTGAGGGAAGCACTATGGGGGAAAACCCCGATCGCATTTGACAACAATGATTTCTTTTACAAACATGTGTCGGTACTTGGCAAATTGAGGTCTTCTGAAGCAGCATTGAAATACGGAAGACTTTATTTCCGGGAAGTATCGGCCAATAAACAGGACTTCGGGCAATCGTCGGGCATTGGTGGAATTCTTGCATTTTCCAGGGTGCTTTATGACAGTGAAATTCTCATCGTAGCCAACACAAATACAACCACACAATTTACCGGCTTCATCGTTATGGATATTGATATCAACCGGTCAAAGCCTGCGATGAAAGTTTCCTATAGTAATATTGGAACTGTCGGCTCCGATCATGTTCAGATGATACAGGGTGCTAGGTTTTTTAATGGAAATACGGTTATTACAGCGAATGAAACAGCCGTTTATTTTGTCATACTTGCTCCCATGGAAATTCAAATCCTTATACCGGTTTAACGAAAATTATATCATACAGATGTTTTCTACATCCACTGACTAACATCATTTCTCGAATATAAGGGCTTCTGTTGAAGCGCCGGTTTTTTGAAGGGTAGCCACGAGTTCATTTACCATTGGATCGGGTCCGCAGATATAAAAATGCCGGCTAAAATCAGTAATATTCTTTCTGATAAATTGTTCATCAATCCGCCTGTTTTCAAAACCTTTTAAACCGTCCCTGGTCAAAATAAAAATGACGTTATTCCCGAGAATTTCCTTTAATTCTTTTTCATAAATAATATCAGCTGATTTTTTATTGGAGAAAAAAAGAATATTATTCTCTATTTTATTATTATGATGCAGGCTGCGCAGTATGGCAATAAAAGGAGTAATGCCTGCTCCGCCGGCAATAAAATAACCTGGTCCCCTGTATTCTATAGCTCCCCAGGGATCCCTGACTATCAATTCATCACCCGGTTTTAATTGATGTAATTTATCCGTTATACCATGATGATCTGCATATCGTTTAATGGTGAATTCCAGGTATGGCTCTTTCGTCAACGCGGTGAAAGTAAAGGGCCTGGTTTCATTTTCGATTCCGGGTTTATTAATCGATAAATCGTTCGCCTGCCCCGGCTGGAATTCATATCCTTTAGGTTTTTCAGTTCTGAAACACTTTACATCGTGGGTTACCTGAAAAATTTCGATTATCCTGACTACATGCTCCATAATTCTATCATTAATATTGTAAAGCTATCTAATTATAGAATTCCCATTTGCAACTCCCTGATATGATTATCAATCACTTAAAAAATGTGGAAAACTATGTGCTAAAGGCGTGCAAAACCATATCAATAAAAATTTGGAAACGGATATTCAGATAATGTACATTAGATTCATAATTGAGAAACGGATATCTGTAACAAGATGGAAAGATCTCAGTTGAGAAGTGAAATCTGTAACAGGAGAGTAACAACTCAAGGGAGCATCGGGCTAGTAAGTACAAGACGAAAGTCAGGTAACGAAAAAGGCTTGGTGCTTTTCCTTTTTTAGAAAGTCCCGAAATTTTAAATTCGAAATTATCCCTCAAATTTTCTTTAACAGTTTTTAAAGATTTGAAACTTACTTAATTGTAGTTTTTCCTTTTGATAAGTTTTGAACTTAGTATACGGGCATCCTTTAAAGGACGGTCCATGTCCTCTCCTTTGCTTGTTGGTTCTGAAGCGATTTTATCGACCGTCTCCATGCCGGTTACGACTTCTCCAAAAATTGTATAGTTCATATCGAGATGCGGCGTTCCTCCGAGTGTTTTATAAATTTCTCTCTGATAATCTGGTATTTTTCTTTTCAGTCTTTTTATTTCAACAGAATCAAGTCCTGCGTCTGTAAATTTTTTCCCCTGAACTATATAAAACTGACTGGAGCTGCTTGCTTTTTCGGGATTAACATCATCGCTTTCTCTTGCGGCAGCAAGTACTCCCCGTTTGTGAAAAAGAGTTACCCTGAATTCTGCAGGGATGGTATAAGGCGGACTTGAATCTCCCAGGGCTTTGCCCGGAGAAGCGTTCCTGCTTGTTGGATCGCCGCATTGAATCATAAAATACTGTATCACGCGATGGAAAAGCAGGCTGTCATAAAAATGACTTTTCACCAGTCGCAAAAAATTATCTCTATGCAGAGGGGTTGAATCAGACAATCGCAGAATGATGGTACCATCGGTTGTCACGAATTCTATATCTCTTTTCCTGTCTTTTTTCTTTAGTTTGATTTGAGATTGGGCCAGTGCAGAGACTGAAAAAAGCAGGGTTATTAATAGGAATACGAAAGTTGATCTCATGGGTATACAAAATAAAAAATAATGCCTTATAAATTTTTTTTATAAGGCATTATTTCTTTAATAATAACCAGATTATAATCTACGCTGCTTTATGTTTATACTTTCTAATTATTTTCCTGCCTGTCCTGCCATAGCTGCCTGAATCTGTGCCTGCTTAGCTGCCATTTCAGCCTTCAAAGCTTCCAGATTAAAGCTTGCACCTTTCTGCATTGGAGGAAACTCGAGAAATGTTGGAATTTCTTTTGCAATTGTTTGTTGAACCAATACGAAGCGCCAGAATTCATACAGGAACCAATTGAAGTATTCGTATGATCCCATATTAGCATTTGGCCACATGGTTCGTTCCAGAGGATCAAGACGAAGGTTTACCAGTAATGGCATATCTGGTTTTACTGTAGTACCTATCCAGCCGCCAGGCTGGTCAATAAAACGATATTTATAATCATCAACGCGTATGGCTGCCAGTGTTCCTTCAGTGAAATAGAATATTTCATGCCGGTTTGATGGTCCTTTACCCGTGATTAAAGCTGTTTGATCGTAACCGTCCAGATGAACTTTATAATTCATCCCTTCTATTGATTTTCCTTTTACAAGTTCACTTGCAATATTTGGATCACCTGCTGCCGCCAGAAATGTAGGAAACCAGTCCAGTCCGGAGAAAATGCCATTTTCCACCTTGCCCGCTGGAACATGACCAGGCCAGCGAAGCAGGGCTGGTGCGCGGAATCCGCCTTCAAATCCTGTTCCTTTCCCAGCTGCGAAAGGTGTTTGTCCCCCATCAGGCCACGTGAAATTTTCTGTCCCATTATCGGTTGTAAATACAACGATGGTATTATCATCCAGTCCATTGTCCTTCAGATATTTCATTACGGTTCCCACGATATCATCCAACTGCGCCATGCCTGCTTCATGAATAGTCCAACCGTTTTCTGAATTGCGCATCGCTTCATATTTGGGAGATAAATGGGTAGTTACATGCATACGGGTAGGATTCAGCCACAGGAAAAATGGTTTATTGCTGGCCCTTGCCTTGTCAACGAATTTTAATGACGCATCAAGTATTTCATCATCTACAGTTTCCATTCTTTTCGGACACATAGCACCCGCATCTTCTATTTTTTGTTTACCAACCTTACCCCAACGCGGCATTTCTGTAGCATCATCTGTAGTTGTCGCCCAGGAATGAACCATATTACGAGGCCCGACCTGGTTCAGTAAATTTTGTGGATAAGCAGGATGGCAGGGATCTTCCATCGCATCCAGGTGATAGAGGTAACCAAAAAATTCATCGAATCCGTGAACAGTTGGCAGAAATTCGTTCTTATCCCCCAAATGATTCTTTCCAAACTGGCCAGTTGCATATCCCATGGATTTTAGAGCCGTTGCAATTGTAACAGCTTCAGCTGGAATTCCAACAGATGCCCCCGCCTGACCGACCGTTGTCATACCTGTACGAATTGGTAATTCACCGGTAATGAAATTTGCACGTCCGGCTGTGCAACTTGCTTCGGCATAGTAATCAGTAAACCGCATCCCTTCTGAAGCGATTTTATCCAGGTTTGGAGTCCTTGTCGCCATAAGGCCCTGGTTGTAACAACC
This sequence comes from Bacteroidota bacterium, assembly GCA_013287475.1. GTDB lineage: Bacteria > Bacteroidota > Bacteroidia > Chitinophagales > Chitinophagaceae > Puia. Next base: position 39,168 of record JABDDT010000011.1, on the reverse strand, counting down.
CATATTCAGCCATCCGATATCATCACCCATGATGACAACGATATTAGGTTTCTTTTGTGCTTCTAAGGGAACTGCAAAAAATATTAATAATAACGCAGGCGCTATTCTTAATAATTCAATAAATTTTTTCTTAAGACTTGGCATATGTATTTGAATTTAGTGATTAATAACGATAGATATGAAAGAAGGAATTTGTATTTAGAAATCATAGGATTGGTAAGGTATGATTAAACCAGTCCCTTTGAATTGTTATACGGTTAAAAGGACAGTTTAACCGTTAAATAGAAATACTAACAATTTGAATACTGAGCAGAGCTCTTAGATGTTTACCTAAATGAGGATAGAGATATCAATCTGATAAAAAAGATTTCATCATTTGATAACTTCCGGCAAAAAATGGAGTTCGCTGATGCAGGGATTCCGGTTGAATGCAAAGAATATTATTTTCTCCTTCAGTTGCTTTACCACCCGCCATTTCTAAAATAAATGCAAAGGGATTGCATTCGTATACGAGCCTGAGTTTTCCTTTTGTATGATCAGCAGTTGCAGGATATAAAAATATTCCACCTTTCAACAGGGTACGGTGCATATCCGCAACCATTGTTCCTGTATATCGTAATGAACAGGCAGAACTGTCAGAACCTGATTTTTTCTGACAAGAATCAATAAATTTTTTTACCCCATGATCGTAATTGTAATAATTACCCTGGTTGACAGAATATACATTTCCATTTTTTGGGCATTTGATATCCGGGTGACTGATCGTGAATTCTCCAATGGAGGGATCCAGGGTGAAACCGTTTACTCCTCTGCGTGTAGCATATACAAGCATGGTAGATGATCCGTAAATAATATACCCCGCAGCTACCAGGTTTTCTCCTTTCTGTAAAAAATCTTCTTTGCTGCAGGGAATGCCCTTTTGTGATTTGCGCCGGTAGATACCGAAAATCGTTCCGATGGAAATATTCACATCAATGTTACTGCTCCCATCCAACGGATCAAGGACTACTACATATTTTGACTGATTACAAAGTTCTTCATCAAAACAAATAAAATCATCCAACTCTTCTGATGCGATACCCGCACAACTGATTCCCCTCCGAAGAACGGCCATGAATTCCGCATTGGCATATTCGTCCAGCCTCTGAACACCTTCACCCTGAACATTTGTTTTTCCCGTATCACCCAAAATGTCCTCGAGGCCTGCTTTATTCACTTCGACATTCACTCTTTTTGCAGCCAACGCAATATCCCGAAGCAGATTGCTCAGTTCTCCGGTTGCGTGAGAAAGAAAACGCAGTTCCTGTTTTCTGAATTCCTCCAGGGTTAGTATGTTTCTGTTGATCATCATAGAGGCCCAAAGCCTAAAGCCTAAAGCTTAAAGCGTTTTTATGTAAATAATTATTAATGATATTCATTTTGATAAATATTAGCGTTAAGCTTTAGGCTTTAAGCTTTAAGCTTTAGGCCAATTGAAGCTTTGCTTCAATTGAATGAATTGCTTTCATCGTTTTAATTACTGAATCAGGTGTGACAGAAATCGAATCGATGCCTGCTTCAACAAGAAATTGTGCGAAGTCGGGATGGTCTGATGGACCCTGGCCACAAATTCCAACCTTTACGCCAGCTGATTTAGCCTGACGGATCAATATTTTCAACATGCGCTTTACTGCTTCGTTGCGCTCGTCATACAAGTGAGCAACCAGTGCAGAATCACGGTCCAGTCCCAGGGTAAGCTGGGTCAGGTCATTTGAGCCAATGGAAAAACCAGTAATATGTTCAGCAAATTCACGGGCCATAATAATATTCGAAGGAATTTCCGCCATCAGGTATAATTCCAAACCTGCTTTCCCTTTTTCCAACCCATGCTGCGACATGATATGGGTAACTTTCTTCAATTCTTCCACCGTACGACAGAATGGAATCATTACGGCCACATTTTTGAGTCCCATTTTTTCGCGCACTTGATGAATGGCTTTGCATTCCATTTCAAACGCCTGCCTGTAAGATGCTGAATAATATCTCGAAGCGCCACGCCATCCGATCATTGGATTTTCTTCGAGTGGTTCAAAATGTTCGCCTCCCATGAGATTACGGTATTCATTCGTTTTAAAATCGGAAAATCGGACAATCACTGTATTTGGGAAAAAGGCAGCGGCAATTTTTGCAATGCCAAATGAAAGCTTTTGAATAAAAAACTGTTCTTCGTTTTCAAAACCCCGGATAGCTGATTTAATATTTGCTGACAAAACCTCATCCTTCAGATTTTTATGCGTGAGCAGGGCCATCGGATGAATACCGATATAGTTGTTAATGATGAATTCCTCTCTTGCCAATCCTACTCCCGCATTCGGAATATGTGAAAAACGGAAAGCCATGGAAGGAGACGCAACATTCAGCATCAGTTTGGTTTGAATTTCCGGAAGTTCATCCAGTCTTGTCTCCACAATATCGAAAGCAAGATTTCCGGAATAGACTAATCCTGTATCGCCTTCTCCGCAACTTGCGGTTATTTCCATACCATCGGTTAATATGTTCGTCGCATTCTGGCAACCAACGATGGCGGGAACGCCCATTTCCCTGGCAATGATGGCTGCGTGACAGGTACGCCCCCCTTTGTTAGTGATGATGGCAGAAGCGATTTTCATGATGGGTTCCCAGTCCGGATCCGTCATATCAGTCACCAATACATCGCCCGCCTGGAATTCAATTCCTTCCGACAATCTTTTATCAAGCGAATACATGATCTTGACTTTTCCTGTTCCGATCTGATCTCCTACAGCAATACCTTTCAATATTGGTTTTGACAAATGTGACTGCATAACATATTCGATCAGTTTTCCATGATCCTTACGCGAATGAATGGTTTCAGGTCTGGCTTGTACAATAAATAACTGGTTGGTAATCCCATCGACCGCCCACTCTATATCCATGGGGCACCAGTGGTCTTTCAATCCTGAATAATATTTTTCAATGATCACAACCCACTTCGCGAGCTGCAAAATTTTCTCATCATTCAGGCAGAATTTATTTTGTGCAGATTTATCTATGGGAATAATTTTCACTCTTTCGTCGGGATCGTCTCCATAAACCATCATATGATCCTTTAGTCCCAGTTTCTTTTCGATGATCGGAACAAAATTTTCTTTTAGTGCAGGTTTAAAAACGATGAATTCATCGGGAGAAATACTTCCCTGAACGATCATTTCTCCTAAGCCAAAAATGCCATTGATTACCACTACATCCCTGAAACCGGATTCAGTATCCAGTGAAAAAGCGACTCCTGAACTTCCGAGATCAGAACGCACCATTTTTTGCACGCATATAGAAATCGAGATGGCAAAATGATCATATCCGAAATTCTGACGATAGCTGATGGCCCGATCGGTGAATAATGAAGCAAAACAATTGCGGACAGAATCCATGATGGCGGCCGGTCCGCGTACATTCAGATATGTTTCCTGCTGACCAGCAAAACTTGCGTCCGGCATATCTTCTGCGGTAGCAGATGATCTTACCGCCACATCAGTCGTCTCCTGTCCGTATTCGGCAGACAAACGGTAATATGCATCAATGATCTTTTTACTGAGTTCCGGTGGAAATTTGGAATTGCGGATCAGGCTTCTGATCTGGAGTCCTGCCCTTCTCAATGATTCCATATTATGGTAATCTATCTCTGAAATGAGAGCAGTTATTTTATCTTCCAGTTGATTCTCTGAAATGAAAACCTGGTAAGCATCTACCGTGATAATAAAACCTGCCGGTATACGAATGCCAAGTATACTCAGGTGACGGATCATTTCTCCGAGTGAAGCATTCTTACCACCCACACGAGTTATGTCTTCAATACCCGCCTGATCAAGGCCCAGGATAAATTTCTCTTCCATATTTTATTTTTAAAAATGATGGACAAAAATATATTGGCCGTATCTGAACCTATGGCTCCTATTTGACAGGTTTTTGTACTATCTTAACCTATATGGGTATTGTAGTGTACGATATACATCATTATAATATTAATAATGTTTAACCATGAAACCGCATTTATTAAAGATTCCGAAGGAAGATGAGCATTCATTTAGTGTGCGGTATGACATCGTTTCATTCTTTTATAATAAATGGCATTACCATCCTGAAATAGAACTGGTATATATTATTGAGGCGACAGGCAGACAGTTTATCGGTGATAGTATACATCATTTCAAGAACAACGATTTAATCCTGATTGGAGCTAACCTGCCGCATTTATGGCGTTGTGATGAAAAATTTCTGATTAAGGGTTCCAAACTGAAAGTGGAAGCCATCATCATTCATTTTTTGCCCGAATGTTTTGGACCCGGATTTTTTAAACTTCCTGAAAACAGTTCTCTGTTGAGTCTCTTTCAAAAAGCGCAGATGGGAGTTCGGGTAAAAGAAGAGACGGGAATATCGGTAGGAAATTTAATGCGTAAGCTTGTCACCGCCAGGAACAGCGAACGGATTATTTTATTATTGCAAATATTACATACGATAGCAGAATCGCAACAGACAAAGACGATCTGCAGCGAAGGATTGACTTTTCAATACAGTGCTTTGGAAGCGGAAAGGCTTAATACTATTTACCAGTATATACTGAATAATTTCTCGAAAGAGATCAGCCTTGAACAGATTGCGAAAGTCGCCCATCTTACACCCAATGGTTTCTGCAGATATTTCAAATCCAGGATAAAAAAAACTTTTTCACGGTTTCTTATTGAAGTTCGAATCGGTCACGCTTGTAAACTGCTGGCTGAATCGGATAAACCTGTAGCGGATATCTGTTATGAATGCGGCTTTAATAATTTTTCAAACTTCAACCGGCATTTTAAGCATATCGCCCGGCGAACACCGTTGAATCACCGAAAATACTACCAGGAAATAAGAGGGATGAGGATGAGGTTGTCAGAAAGTTAAAATAATACTTACTTTTTATCAAAACCTTCACTGAAGAATTCAGGAAGCGTCATTCCGAATGCATTGATAACCTTTATTAATGAACTAAATCGTATATCATGACCTTGTTCATATCTTCCGAATTGAGCTCTTGATATATCATGATCGTAGGCAAAATATTCATAACTGGAATAACCAGCATCAATTCTGAGCTTTTTAATCCTCACACCAAGCCTTTTTAATTGATCTTCTTTATCAAGCTTAGCTTTCACAGTCTTTTTAGGACCTTTATTTCCCTCTGGTTTCATTTATTAAAATAAATAAAACGCCGTGATATGGGTTACCACTAATAAGATACCCTTTATTAGTGGCTTTTTAAATTAATTTTCTTAATTTAGTATTCTAATGGCGATGCCATTCGATGCAAATTTATAAAATGTCAGGGCGACCAAAACTTACGGGTGATCAGCATTTAATTTGTGAACTTCAAAACGGAGATGAAGCCTGCTTTACAACTATCTTCAATCAATTTTACGCTCCTCTTGTTTTATACGCGTACAGGATTACAAACGACCAAAGTGCTGCTGAAGATATTGTAGAAAATGCTTTTATTAATCTTTGGAATAAGCGTCACATCCTATCGGAAATCCGTTCACTGAAATCTTATTTATATGCCATTGCCCGTAATGGCTGTATTTCCTGGATCAGAAAGAATAAACGCGATATTTCACGCAATAATGAGATCTCTGCAATAGAAGAAGTATCTGAGCGGACAATACTTGAAAGCATGATATATTCCGAAACCATGTCAATGATTTATGCCGCTATGGAAAAATTGCCACCACAATGCAAAAGGGTTTTTTTAATGCACTATGTTGAAGGTAAAAAAATATCCGAGATAGCTACAGAGTTGAAAATTTCCATAGGGACCGTTAAATCACATAAAGTCCGTGGAATCGATTTGCTTCAAAAAGCCTTATTAAGTTTGATATTTGGATTATTTATATTATAAGGCCTTCTTTTAACTTATTTTCATGTCCCTCTGGGAGTTTTAAACAATATCTGTTTAAAATATTTACAGTTATACTATTCTGAATTTTGATTTCCAACGTCTTTATATTAATTCTCATGAGGCTACATTTAAGTCGCCCATCAAGGGTTTGTTTTCGCAAACCCTTAAATAAATATTGGGATCACAGGTTACCTGGTGATCCAGATCTACGTCCAATTTTGCATAGTTGTTCTTAAGTTCCAGGGACGTTTTTACGTCCCTGCTTTAAAATTCCTGTAAAGTCTCAGATTCTTGAGCGAGTTAATTTAAAGTTTGTGCTTCTATCCCCTTGGTCCGTGACGTTTACTTTCCATCCAATCCAGTTTTAAAACACCCGGTAATTTATCAAGCAAGGAAGCCGTACGCCCAATCCTGTCCCTTTCCATTTGACAATGAATCATAAGCCGGCCCTGATTCATTTCTCTGCTATAGAAATAGAATTCGTCAACTTCAATACTACGTTCCAGCAACAGTGCAAGAATGCGTGCTGTCGCTGCAGTCCTAGCCTCCAACTGGAATATAAATACAAATGGTTTTTTCGAAATATCCTGGATCATTCGTTAACTATTCACAATGATTGAAAATGGTTCATGACGATTCAATACGTCCAATATTGTTAAGAGTAAATAGTAACCCGTAAGATAATGGTCCCGGGTATTAGAAATTGTTCAGAAGTGAATTAAAGGTAAACTTTTTTTAAAAACAATCAAGGGTTGTTTTACGATTCCATGATTTTTCTAAAACAATTAGATTTATAACATAGAATTTGTATTAGAAATATTTATCTAATGGAAAACCCTTAGTAAACTTTTTATGTCATACTTATTTTAAGAAATTATTATTTTTGAAAATGTACCTGCTTTTTTATAGTTAACATTAATTATAAATTTTCGATTAATATTTTAGTCGGTTTTCCAAAGACTTTAACCTAAAACGACCCGACATGCTTACATTAATTAATCTACAGGATGAAGACTCTTATCCATTTCAAGACGGCCTTCCACCAGGATATCGGAGTTTAATATTCCATGGCGCTAGGGCATTATCCATTCAGACAAAGTTTGGAATGGTCGTCTTGCAGGAATTCAGGCAGGCAGATTTTACTATTCTTCTTGGGGTTTATAAATTTCTACATATGATCCGGTGTATACTGAGGCCGCAAGAATTTTCAACCGGATCCTATCTTGCAATAAAGAATAATTTTAAATGCAGTATAGAAAGAATCGGTCTGATCCGGGTAAAAGAAGGGCATTTTAATTTTTTTAAAAATAATAAAGAAAATATAGAAACAGAATTCAGAGCTGGAAAGGAATATCAAATGCTTGAAATCTACTGTTCAGATGAAATGGTTGCCAAAATTCTTCATTATTTTCCAAGATTAGCCGAACAATTTAAAAAAACAAAAAGTCATCACTCTTTCCAACTCTTATTGCACAACCGATTTGCCGGTGATAAGGTTCTATCCCTGGTAAACGACATTTTGAATTCACCGTTTAATGCGAGCATAAATAAAATCTACTTTGAATATAAGGTCAGAGAATACTTACTACTCTTGATGGCTGAATCTTCCAATAAAGAAGAGCCAAAGTTTTTTCTTTCCAGAGAAGAAAAAGATCGTCTCGAGGAACTCGCAGTCCGCCTTCAGCAGAATCCAAACGGCAAGTTTCCAATCACTCCATTGGCTAGGGAAATGGGTATGAACGAGATAAAACTCAAACTTGGTTTTAAGCAGATTTTCGGCAAAGGAATTTTTAAATACCACCTCGATCAACGAATGAAAGAAGCTCATCGGCTTTTAAAAGACTCTGGCCTGCCGGTTAAAAACATCGCCAGTATGGTAGGATATGAAATGGTGACAAGTTTCATTACCAGGTTCAGGGAATATTATGGCTACCCGCCAAGCCAGATTCAAAAAAAGTAATAATCTCATATCTTTTTGCCAAATTAAAACTACCGAATGCCAATACAATTTATTTGGAATCCGGTTACGGATACATTGACCTTTGTATCTGATAGAACAATACATGCAATCAACTCAAATTTTAAAAAAATATTTTCCTGATTTCATTAGTTTTTTGTTCATTTTTCTATTTGTATATGCGGCTGTAAGCAAACTAGTTGATTTCTCCTCTTTTAATGCCCAGCTCGCTCAATCTCCCTTACTGACTGGATTTACGGGTTGGATCATTTTGATTATTCCCGTCATTGAAATTATGATTGCCATTCTTCTTTCTATTAATCGTTTGCGATTGAAGGGATTGTACGCCTCCTTTACGATTATGATTATGTTCACAGTTTATATTATTGTGATACTGAATTTCAGTGAATTCATTCCATGTTCATGTGGTGGAGTATTGCAACATATGTCCTGGAAAACTCACCTTGCATTTAATATAGTCCTTGTTTTGTTGGCGGCTCTTTCGATTTTACGTTTAGAAACTTACAAGATGCGGACAACTAAAGAATCAAAATTATATTGAAGATATTTTATTGCAATAAAAGCAGGAGTCACCGAAAACCTGTAAAACAGAGTAGGTATCTTTTTTAATCATTAATATTTTTATATGAAAAGAAAAAACATATTTATAGCAGCAGCATTTATACTTGCTATCGGAAGTGCATTTACTTCCAAGCATGGTAATAATTTAATTGGTAATGGATATATTAAACCAAATTGTAATCAGGCAGTTGTAACCTGTAATAATTTTCCAGGAGTCGCTTGTACTTTCATGGGGGCCCAGGCATATTCTGATCAGACCACCTGTACTGTGGCTTTAACAAGATCTCTGCCTTAACAATAAGAAAGGGGCTTTCAATAATGAGCCCCTTTTTAAATCATTCAATATGATCAGGCCTCTACAAAAGTCAAGTATTTTGATTAATCTATTTGCTGGAATGCTGGTTGGTATATTTCCGATAATCGTTTTGTATTTACATTCAGAAAATTTTCATAAAAGCAAAAATGCTTTTTATAGGGTTTTTCCATCTCATGTCATTCTAAGAACTGCCATTCTGGAAGGCAGGTCCAACAATGATTACATCATTGGTAAATCAGCAAGCAATATTTATATCAGCAATAATCATAACCCCTTTGAATTGTCTATTGTCAATATGAATTTGCACGATACACATTCTGTTCATTTCTCAATCTCCGATTATCAAAATTATGATCCTTCACAAATCATGGTGAGTATTGATTCTCCGAATTTTTTTATTGTTGACAAAATTAGATCCATAGTCTTTCAGGGGGATATCAATAATTCAGGCAATATTAAAACTATCGATACTTTGAAATTTTCATCTTCCGCAACATCGGCGATTTCTGCAAAGTCCATTATCCTAAGAACTTACCTCGACAAAATTCAAAGCAATATCCTGACTAAAGTAAATCTAAGCGTTCCGACATTTAAGAATTCGGCAAATGTTCTGGAAAAGCAGGTTGATGGCTTTTTTTGTACAGACGGATCCATGCAAATAGATTACCAATCCAACCGACTGGTTTATATGTATTTTTATCGAAATCAATTTATTTGCCTGGATACTAATCTCCAGGTTATTTATAGATCGAAAACACTCGATACCAATTCACAGTCAAAAATAGAAGTTAGAATAGTACATGAACAAAACATTCTTGCTTCTCCACCTGTTTTGGTAAACAAATTTATTTGTCTCTCAGGCAAATCTATCCTTATATGTTCTGCATTATGCGCTGATAACGAAGATCGGAAAGCATTTAAAAATAATTCTGTGATCGATGTGTACGATTCCAAAGATGGAAGATACCGGTTTAGTTTTTATCTTCCTAAGATCCACAATAATAAAATAAGCAGTTTCGCTCTTCAGGGAAAACAACTTTTTACTATTCAAGGCAATTCCTTAGTCAGGTACGATCTGGACCTCTGAAAATCGCCAACATTTATTATGGAGCCGGATCCCGGATCACAATTGTTTTCATCCATTTTTTCCCTCTAACCAGTTCCAATCCGTGATTATGCAATTCCTGCTGAACTTCATTAAAATCTGTCAGAAAGGCTTTAAATTCTATATCAATTGGATAATTTATCCCGGTTTCGTCATATATGGTCAGGCGATCCAACGGGCAAAAGTCTGAAAGCCCAAAAATCAGTTCTGCTAATTGTCCGCTATCTATCTGCATGCCCATGGCATCCTCATAAAATGATCTTGTTGATTTGGTAGGTTTAAAAAGAACCGTAGTATCTTTTCGCAATTGAAGCAGCCAGCAGGGCATTTCCCTGTTTTCTATAGAAGCTTCATATCCAAAATAGTTTTTGAGTTCTCTCTGTAAAACCTGCATAAGATAATTGACATTAGCTTTTCCAGGTGGAACAAACAAGCTATAATTAAATAAATTCAGTGTTTTAAAGTCTATTTTTTTGAAATCGGATGAATCTGAAATTTCCAAATCTAATTCTGGTGAGACTTTACTGTAGAAGGTATCATTCAATCCCCAATTAACTTTTCCGAAATAGGCATATTGATACAATTTGCTTAATGACGCACCGGTTATCTGAAATCCTGTCTTGTTTTTTTCTATATAGTTTCCGATATCGTTCCACCAAATAGGATCTTCGTCCACATAACGCGTAAGCAGGGAGCGATATACGAATCCGGTATCGGGACCTCCGTTGTTATTTATAAGTAATGGATGTTGCCAGTCATATTTTCTTGTGTATCCATATAACTGGAAACTTGGTTTCTTACCGTCAATCAATTGACGAATCTTGGCTGAATCCAAATCGACTCCTGGAGTAATGGTATATACCACTCCCATAGGGTCTATCAGATAAATATGGGGGAGCGAATAAGCATTCCAGCGTCTCAATAGAACCGAATCAAATGCGGCTAACATTTGCAGATGCAATCGGTCCTGAATCTGCAGATACATTTTCTTTATATGGCGGTCATACTGATAATCGTTATACCCAATCAATAAAACGGTTAGATCTTTTCTGAACATCTGCTGAAGCCTGTTTACCTTTGGCATTTTTTCCACACAAGCAGGACATCCGTTAGCCCAAAAATCAATCATCAGCCACTTTCCTCTGAAATCTTTTAAAGTAACCTGCTTTTTTTTCGAATTGACAAGGTTAGTCAATTTAAAATCTGGGCAGAGCTTTCCAATATTGGGAGCCTGATGAACTGTTGCATTCGCCTTAGGTACCAAGTTGCAAATGAAAAACAACGCTACAATAAACTGCCATTTAAAACTAATCATACTTTAATAATTGATTTTTTTACGTAAAAAGATCAATACCCGGGATTTTGAGTCAGGTAGGTATCATTTTTTCGTCATTCAGGGTAAATTCCTGGTCGGGTATGTACCGGATCTCTGATAATTAAGGAATTTATTATGGAGCAGGATTACGGATTACGATTGTTTTCATCCATTTTTTCCCCTTAACCAGCTCCAATCCGTGTCTGTGTAATTCCTGCTGTACTTCACTAAAATCTGTCAGTAAAGCTTTAAATTCTATATCAATTGGATAATCTATCCCGGTTTCGTCATATATCTGAAGGCGATCCAACGGGCAAAAGCCAGAAATTCCAATTATCAATTCTCCTAGTTTTCCACTATCGATCTGCAGACCCATGGCATCCATATAAAGTGATCTTGTTGAGTTGGTTGGTTTAAAAAGGACCGCGGTATCTTTTCGCAATTGAAGCAGCCAGCAGGGCATCTCCCTGTTTTCTATGGAAGCTTCATATCCAAAACAGTTTTTGAGTTCTCTCTGTAAAACCTTCATAAGATATTCGACATTGGCTTTCCCTGGGGGAACAAACAGGCTATAATTAAATATATTCCTAGGTTTATTAAAATCCGGTTTGAAATCAGAAGAATCTGAAATCTCCAGCGCCAATTCAGGTGAAACTTTACCGTAGAATGTATCATTATACAATGCCCAATAGACTTTTCCCAAATAGGCATATTGATACAATCTGCTTAACGGTGCGCAGGTTATTTGAAATCCAACCTTATTCTTCTCGGTATAGTTGCCAATATTGTCCAGTGTCAAAGGATCTTCTTCCACATAACGTGTAAGAATGGAGCGGTATAAAAATTCCGTATCCAGCCCCCCATTGTTATTGATAAGTAATGGTTGTTGCCAGTCAAATTTTCTTGCGAATTCCTTTAGCCGAAATCCTGGTTTTTTCCCGTCAATCAATTGGCGAATCTTTGCTGAATCCATATCGCTTCCTCCTGTAATAGTATAAACAACTCCAATTGGATCCACCAGAATGATATGCGGAACAGAATAAACATGCCAGCGTTTTAATAAAATAGAATCAAATGCGGCCAACATTTGCAGATGCAATCTATCCTGAATCTGCAGATACATTTTCTTAATATGGCGGTCATACTGATAATCGTTATATCCAATCAATAATACGGTGAGATCTTTTTTGAAAATTTGTTGGAGCCTATTCACTTCCGGGAATCGTTGTACACATGATATACAAGTGGTTTCCCAAAAATCAATCATTAGCCATTTCCCTCTGAAATCTTTTAAAGTGACCAGCTTTTTTTTTGAATTAACCAGGTTAGTCAATTTAAAATCAGGGCAGGGCTTTCCAATTTTGGGAGCCTGATGTACCGCAGCATTCGCATTAGATACTATGTTGCTAATGAAAAACAACACTACAATTAATTGCCATTTATGAGTACTCATATTATTTTTGTTAATAATTTATAAAGAAAAGATCAATACCCGGGATTCTGAGTCAGGCGAGTATCATTTTGCAATTCACTTAGAGGAATGGGATATAAAGTATCAGTGGTTTTCCAGTCATTTTTGAAATTGCTAAGAACCTGGCTTGCCTTTCCGGTGCGAATTAAGTCGAGCCATCTCGTTGCATCTTCTGTAAATAGCTCAACCCTTCTTTCCTGTTGAATCGCAGCCAGCAGGTCATTCTGATCGGAGGCTAGTGTATTACTCAGACCAGCCCTATTCCGGATTAGATTCAGATCATCGGCAGCTCCGGTAAGATTTCCCTGTTCGGCTCTTGCTTCAGCCCGAATCAGATACTGCTCCGCCAGTCTCAATACCATGCAGTATTCGGTTACCTGAAATCCTGTTTGGATCTTGTATTTAAATGGGAAATAATAAGCGCTACCATCTATCACGATGCTATCGATCCAATTCAGCCGCCTTCCATCACCTGGTTCAAACGCTTTAACTATAGAATCGCTTAAGGCAACGGAATTTGGAAAAGCCGTAAGAATAAAACTATTTCCTTCAATTGTATTTAACCCTGGTTGAACAGGCTCCAATTGCCAGATAGCTTCGGAACTATTCGCCAGGAAAACCAGGTTAAGGTCAACTGGTAACGTAAATAAATCTGATCTATTAATAATAGAATCAGCCTGTATTTCCGCATTTTTCCAATCCTTCATAAAAAGATAAGCTCTCGCCAAAAGCGCAGTTGCTGCGAAATGGTTAGGGCGTACTCTTTCGCCGTTAGAAAATGAGAAATCTTCGGGAAGAAGATTCTGGGCATCCTCACAGTCAGAAATTATTTGTTGGTAAATCTCTGCAGGTTGAAGGCGGGATAAATTGGTATTGACCTGGTAACTCGTCGTTACAGCCAGGGGAACATCCCCATAAAAATTCAATAAGTAAAAATAACAGATTGCACGAATGCATTTTGCTTCACCCTCCAATTCTTTTTTCACACTTACACTAATTCCTGCAGCGTTTTTTATTCCTCCCAATATCGCGTTTGCCTGGTAAATATAATTGTAGGCATCGCTCCAGAGGCTGAATACTTCGCTATTTCCTGTACTTAAAGCATTCTGGTAAAACTGCTGTCGAATGGGTACACCTGAATAGTCGACGAATTCGTCAGCTGAGAGTCCGCCTAATAAGCTTAATTCAGTATTGAGGAAGCTTCCGTTATTCCCCATCATTTTACCATAGATGCCGGTCATAGCAGCCGTAGCCGTCTGATCATTTGTGAATACATTGGTTCCAACCAACTTTGTTTTTGGTGCGCCAATATCTACAAACTTCTGACATGATCCAAAGACCATTACATATACAACAATGCATAACCGGCTTATAAGCATTTTAATCATTTTCATGGCTCATCATTTAAAAAATAATTTGTATTCCTGCAGTCAAAACTCTCAAAGGCGGAAGGACGGAATTACTCTGACTTTCAGGATCCAGTCCCTGATAATGAGAAATAGTAAATAAATTCTGTGCCTGTACATAAATTCGAATATCCTGCAGGTGATTTCTTTCCAGCCAATTCTTCGCGAAATGGTAAGCAATTGAGAGGTTTTTTAATCTGATAAATGAAGCATCTGAAATAATATTATCTCCGGTTCCACTGGCATTGAACCAGGCCTGATATGCTTCAGAACCGGTATTCTGAGTATATTGTTGGACGGGTGTAATTTCTCCGGGTTGTGTCCATCGGTTTAAAACAATGGCTGACTGATTGTTCATTGAGCCGGGTGCTCCAGGATAGTTATATTGGTAGTTATATCCCGTTTGCTGTACAAACAGAAGAGTAAAATTCAATTGCCAGTTTTTATATTGAAAATTATTAACGAGACCTCCGTAACAAGTTTTTGCGATTGTTTTATAATCAGTAAGATCTGCGGGGTAAGTTATCTGACCATCATTGTTTACATCCTGAAAAGTATAAATGCCGGTTTTTGGGTCAACACCCAAATTGTGATAGAGTTTCCTTAGATAGATTGATTTGCCAACTTCATAGATGTTGGCATAATTTGATCCTGCAAGATTAGGATAAGCAAGCAGTTTATTATTGGGAAGGGTAAGGTTAACCGACAGATTCCAATTTACTTTTTCGTTTTTTATAATTGCTCCATTCAATTCGAATTCCCATCCGGAATTTAACAATTTTGCCGGAGAATTATTTTGAATGAAAGAAAATCCAGTTATATTCGGAAGCGGATAGCTTACAAGTTGATTAGTGGTCAGATTATGATAATAATCTACTGTAAACAATAATTTATCCCTGGCAATTCCCAGCTCAAGACCTATGTCCAGCTTCTGATTGGTTTCCCACTTAAATGAAGAATTATATAAGTTCGCCGGATTAAGCCCACTTGTTCCATTGTATGGATAATATGAAGTCTGCCACAAATCAAGATAGCTATAATCACCTATCTGATCATTACCATTGGTACCGTAACTCGCTCTCAATTTTCCGTAGCTAATTACAGGAAGGGAATGTTTCATAAAAGATTCGGCTGAGAAAATCCATGCGGCCCCAATTGCGCCAAAATTGGCAAAGCGGTTATCCGGTCCAAATCTACTTGATCCATCACGACGGCCTGTCAGGTTGATCAGGTATTTGTCCTGCCAGTTCAAATTGATACGACCAAAAAAAGCATTATATCTGTAAAGAGTCGACGTTTCATTTTGAACCATCAAAAAAGAAGCTGCAGACAGATCCTGAATCAGCGCATCACTAGGAAAACCTGTAGCAAAAAAAGTAGTGCCCTGTGTTTCATTTTGATTGAATGTTGATCCCAATAAAACACCCCACTTCATCGATCCGGAAACCTTTTGATATTCTAACTGAGGCTCAACAATCCAGTTATTAAATTGATGATTTGACGGCTCTGAAAACCCCGAAGTATATCCCACTGCCGGATTTATAGAACTCAGAGGAATGAGTAAGGTTTCGTCCATATGTATACTGCTATATCCCAGGTTGGATTTTATGGTCAGGCCTTCGAGTATCCGGTAACTTATAACGGCGTCTGTAATCAGATTATAAGTGGTTGAGGAATAAGTCCGGGCAAATGTTGGATATGGGTTTTGATAAAATCCATCTGAATAATTGATACTGCCTGAAGAATCATGACCTGGTGGTGCATCGGGTGGTAATCGAAATATATTTGTCGTTGGATCAAGATTCGGCAGATTATTGTTTTCAACATTATATCCTGCCGTAAATTGTATTTTTAATTTCTGATCTGTTGAAACATTATTTATTGCTGCTGAGCCTGATATTTTTTGATAAGCAAATGATCCTGGAAAAACTGCCGTTTGTCTATAATAATTACCCGCTAACCTAAATTGAGTATTGTTATTGCCTCCTGAAATCGCCAATTGTCCATCTAAAATATTAGCTGTTTGTCCAATAAGCGTTTTTTGCCAATCAGTATACCTGGTTGTATCCCAAAGCAAAAGGTCTACGGCGTTATTTAGTGTAGGTGTCTCTTTATCATTTGCAAATGCCTCACGGCGCATCTGGAGATATTGCGGAGTGTTGAGTAACCGCACGGTACGATCAACATTCCCCTGACCACCGGATAAATTCAGATCTATTTTAGATTTACCAGACTTTCCCGTTTTTGTTGTAATTAAAACAACACCGTTTGCCCCGCGTGAACCGTAAATAGCTGTGGCATCAGCATCTTTTAATACTTCAATACTTTCAATGTCCTTGGGATTCAGTGTACTCAGAGCACTACCGCCCTGAATAATGATGGCACTTAACGCAGGATCACTAACTGAGTTTGAAAGAATCGGAACTCCATCTATAACATATAATGGATCGTTACCATTTTGAATACTGTTCTGACCACGGATTCGAACTATAAAATTACCTCCTGCCATGCCTGTGACCTGAGTAATATCCAGTCCCGGTACTTCTCCTTCCATTGCTGCTAATGGATTTGATACAGGTTGCTGACCAATCGTTTCCGAATTTATTTTATCTATACTACCGGTACTTAATCTTCGAGTCGTCGTTCCATATGCGATGATCTGCACTTCGTCCAGTTTATTTATTTTGGCTTTAAGAATGACATTCAATGTCTGCTGTCCATGAAGAACGATTTGTTCTTTTTCCACATTGGCCCCGCTGAAAACCAGGGTGGCGTCTGCAGGAACCTTTTTCAGAATAAAACTTCCATCAAATTCCGTGGTGGTGGCCTTTTCGGTTCCCAAAATTGTTACCGTTGCGCCAACAACTGGTTCCCCTTTATCATTTTTTACGATACCAGATATATCAATAGGATAGGATTTATCTTCATTGTCCTTCCTGGTTATAATAATGAATTTATCTTCAAGGGAATAGTTGACCGGCTGATCCTGAAAACATTGTTTCAACACTGCCTGAACATGCACCTTATTAACCGAAATTGTAAAAGTTTTTCCTCCCTTTAACTGTTCATTCGTATATATAAAACGATATGAAGTCTGAGCCTCGATGGCAGAAAATACCTTTTGAAGCGAAGTATTCTCAAGATTAATAGTTACCAGATCGCCAGTCTGTGCGAATAAAGCTCCCCCGCATACCGGGATGAAAAGGATCATGATAATACATAATATTCTAAGGAATGCAATCGGTCGCATTATAATGGTTGTTTTAAGTAAAAAAATGGGGCGGTATGGAGCTACTAACGGATGAGCCTATCTCATTACAGTAATTGTTTTGTCTTCTATCTTAAAATGCACCTGGTTTGTTGCTTCCAGTAGGTGAAGCAGCTTACTCACCGGTACATCTCTTGGAATTCGTGCATTGAAATGATCCGAAATATTATCCTGGTAAAAAATCCTTGCATTATACCAGTGTGATACCTGTTTCATAACCTGTTCCAAAGGAGTCATCTTAAAAATAAATTGTCCGTCTTTCCAGGCTAATGCAGATTCCAAATCAGCGGTTCCGGTCTTGATTTTACCTGAATGGTCAATCGATCCTTCTTCTCCCGGGCTTAGTATCACCGATCCGTTCAATTTTACGGATCCTTCAGCCAGCGTCACAATTGTTTCCTGGTTATCCGCATAATTATTGACATTAAAATGCGTTCCCAATACGCGAACATTATTATTCCCAGCAGAAAGAATAAATGGATGTGTCGCGTCCTTTGCAACTTCAAAATAAGCTTCTCCGGATAATTCAACTTTCCGTATCGAATCAGAAAACTGTTCAGGGTATTTCAAAGTTGAAGAAGCATTCAACCAGACTTTCGTACCATCGCTCAACCGGACCTGAAATTCTCCACCGGGTGGCGTGTTGAGTTCATCCATTGCAATTACAGAATTCATTTTTTCTAAAATTGCATATTTAAGTTCAACATTATCCTTCGTGATCTGCAAATCATTATTTGCTCCGATTTTACCTGATTTTACTGTGTCAAGTAAAATATTCATACCGTTTGCCAGGGTAAGTACCGCATGATATCCGCCTGGTGGCAGATCGTGATTTGAAACGTTTATTGGTGGTCGTTCGAACGCTGGTTTCTGAAACCAATATTCCAGAAAAAAAATCGAACAAATAACAGCAGCTGCAATTGTACTATAGAACCAAATTCTGCGCTTTTGAAGAACCTTGGGCGCCTGTCTAAATTCCATACGGCTTTTAATCCGGTCCAGCGCTGCTTTACTGCTAAGTCTGTTATTCCAGTTAATCCATTTCTTAATGTTATCCGGATCGGTCAGTTCTTCGAAAAGTTGTTGGTTTTTCATACTGGAAGAAACCCATTCATCCAATTCATGATGTTCAGGTACTGTAAGCGTATTCCGGATATACCCATTGATCAGAAAGGCGATCCGTTTCGCGAGCTCTTCGGAAGGATCCTGCCGGAATTCATCTTCAGTATTCATTCCATTGAGTTAAAATTATTTTCCAGACCCTCTTCTCTATGACGAAAACATTGATGAAATGGAATAGAGGATTTCGAATTTTTATAGAAAAAACTAATCCGGAATAATGATAAAGTTATCAAAATCAGCCATTCCTACCATCTACATAAAAACCATTAGAACCCTTTACATTTGCTTTTTAACCCCGACCATGAATCCCCCAAAAGACAGGCTCGATATTATTAATGAAGTCCTGGAAGAATGCATCCTGGCTTATCCAGTCTCTTCCTTTATTATAAGCCTCTATAAACAATACCAGCAAAGAGGTTCCCTCAGTAAAAAACAATTGCAGGGACTTTATGGAAAAGCTTCAAAAATAGAAGGACTGCCTCCGGGTAAACTGGCCACCATCGAAGCCATCATCAAAAGAATGCCCACCCGGTATAAGTCCGAACTACCTGAACCAACTCCCCTATTTGAAAGGGAAGAATCTACGGGAATCTTAATTGAAAAGATACTCGCCAGATTCCCGCAGCACAAAAGGGTATTATTTCTAAAGGCCAAATACGAAAATGACGAATTGCTGAGTCCGGCTGATATGAATGACCTGAAAAGATTCAGCCATAGTATAAAGTAGGGTCTTTATAAATAAGAAAGGATCTCCCGGTTATTTTTCAGTGCCTGGTATTTATTCAATTTGTTGAGTAATGTAATCAGCTGCACCTGTTCTTTCAGTGAAAGATCACCTAAAAAATCAGTGAAAGTTTCAGCGATCATATCAAAACTTTTATCCAGGATTTTCCTGCCCTTCGCAGTTAAATGCAACCGGGCAGCTCTTTTATCGTCCGGATTCACTTTTTCGGAAACCAGGTTTTTCAAAATCAATCGTCGTATGATATCCCTGCCGGTTGAGAATTCAACCATATTTTCCTTACTCAGGTCATTTTTATTCGGATTATTCATTTTACTCACCTGATATAAGAAATTATATTCATGTTCCCTGGTAAAACCCAAAGCCTTTATGGCAGGTTTCACATACATACCCAAATAACGTTGTAATCGCGTAATCAGAATAGCTGCCTGTACAGCATTTTCGACTCCCTTCCCAGATTCAGGAGGCCCGCTTTCCCTGATTTGATCCTGCTTTGAAGCAAGTAGCCAGTTTGCAAATGCATATATATCCTTTTGCGGATTCTCTTCAATAAATTTCTCCCACTGATCCAGCAGGGGAATGACAGATGTATTTTTCATCCCTGAAATTAAACCATTCCGTTCAATTAAATTAGATTATTTAAAACGTATTCGCTATATTTATATTCTAATAGAGCTATTTCGTTCTATTTAACCTTATTCAATTTTAAGTCATGAATATCATTGCTGCCGAAAAAACGATGTGGTTTGCAACTTTTGCCTATTGGCTGGTATCTTCCTTCTCCGTCAAAAAATCGGTTAAAAAACAATCGGGGTTGGAAAGGATACTTTATATACTATGTGTATTACTCGCATTCAGTCTTCTATTCGGGAACTATTTCAACTTTGCTGTTTTAGATAAGCCTATTCTTCCACAAAACGATTATTGGAAAATAACGGGCATGTTACTTTGTGCCGCCGGTTTGATTTTTGCAATCCTGGCGCGCATTCATCTGGGAGAAAACTGGAGCGGGAGGATAACCATTAAAGAAAACCATGAACTGATTGAATCCGGCCCTTATGCTATCACAAGAAACCCGATTTACAGCGGATTTTTATTGGCATTTACCGGTTGCAGTATGAGTCTGGGACTATTAAAAGGATACCTGGGAATATTTTTCCTGGTCGCCTGCATCCTGATCAAAATTTACAAAGAAGAAGCTTTTATGCAGGAAGTTTTTGGAGAAAAATACAGGGTATACATGAAAAAAGTAAAAAGACTGATCCCCATTATCTATTAAGCCATTGGTTTTGCCTCGTTTTCTAAGGGTAATTACTTAATTCATGTCAATTTTTTCAGTACTATTAAATAAAATAATCGCTGATTCGTTGTTAGTTCCAATCCAAAACTGTCCCATGGGAAGATTTACTTCTTATTTGCGATGACGGCATTTGGTGGCAACATCATGAAATACTTTTTACTGGCCACGGCTTTTTTAACCTCAGCCCTCTGTGACGGGCAAAGCAGGAATTTTTCTTTTAAACTGGGCGACGAATATGAGTTGCCGCGAAAAACAGAGGACCTCGCATTTTTCGGGAATGAAAAAGATGGCATCGTCAATCTTTCATTAAAAAAAGAAGAGCTGAATATTACGCGCTTCAATCCCAAATCCCTGGGTAAAACAATGGAACAGGTGATTGACCTGGACGTTACCAAAAATTTCAACAGTGAGATAGTTACTGATTTTAATTCCAACAGTTATTACTGGATTCACAGTGATTGGGATAAGAGCAGCGAAAAAGAAATGCTTTTTTATGATAAAATAGATATAGTGAAGGGCAAGATTACCGATGCCAATCATAAAATGCTTGAAACCTCCAAATTGGCGGGGACTGTTACCAATGGCAGGGGACTTTACAGCTTTAAACTGGTTGGAAAATATAAATTCGATTATGATGCTGAAAGGAAAAAACTCCTGGTCAGTTACAGGCTTAACCCGGAGGAACGAAATGATAAAAAAAATTACGACAAAATCGGGTTACATGTATTTGATGAAAATCTGAATAAACTCTGGGGTGGTGAATTCCGGATGCCTTATACAGAAGCCATCATGGATAATTCAGATTTTTCAGTTGATTCCAAAGGCAATGCCTATATGCTGGTGAAAGTATATGATTCGGATTCCCGTAAAGAAAAGGATAAGGAAACCGGAAAACCGGCATATCATTTTGAAGTTTTCAAGTTTACAGCCGACAGCAAAGACATTATCAGGACGCCATTATCCCTGGATGATTATTATATTCACGAAACAACCCTGATTGAGAATGCGCAGCATGATATGGTCATCGCCTGCACGTACAGTAAAAAATCAAAGGGTAATGGAACGGATGGTATTTTCCTTGCTATCGTGGGAGCTGACGGGAAAATTACAAAATTCAGGAATGGATATTATGAATTTCCAAAATCGGAGCTGGAAAAATTCCAATCTGTCGGCAAGCAAAGAAAAATGGAGAATAATGAAAATTATGAAATCCCGAATTTAAAAGTCAGGGACGTCATCATTGACCCCGATGGCAGCATTTTTATATCCTGCGAGGTGTACTATTATGAATATGTATGGAATAAGTATGGTGGTTATTATATCTACTATTATGAAGATATATATGGTTCGCGGATAGATGCAACCGGAAAATTTGAATGGCTGAGGAAAATTCCTAAAAGACAAAAGGGTGAAAGTGGCCGTGGCACCATGGGGTTCAAATTAATCAATGATGCAACAGGTTATTATTTTCTTTATCTGGATAACCTGAAAAATATGAATCTCGGAGAAGATGAAGCACCAAAATATCATGTGGATGGATTTGGCGGACAGGTAATGGTTTCTAAAATCGATCTTGACGGAAAAGTTACCAAGGAACTTCTTTTTGATACAAGAGAAGAAGACATCATGATATTTCCTGCGGACTTCTACAGGATTAACGGTAACCAGTTTATTGGCAGGGCCAGAATCAAGAAGAAATTATTTCAGCCAATACTGATTACTTCAAAATAATTAGTTTACAACGGCAATGGTTTTGGCATTCACAAATTCTAAAATACCATGCCTGCCAAGCTCTCTGCCGTATCCTGATTTTTTAATGCCACCGAATGGCAGGTGCGGATCTGATTTAACCAATGTATTAAGGTAGACCGCACCTGTTTCCATTTGTTTCGCAAGCGCGATTCCTTTTTCGATATCATTTGTCCATATACTGCCAGAGAGTCCGTATACTGAATCATTGGCCAGCTGAATAGCTTCCGTTTCACTTTTTGCAATTATAACGGTAGCGAGGGGACCAAAAGTTTCTTCATCAAAAGCAGGCATTCCCTTTTTTACATTCATCAAAAGAGCAGGTTTGAAATTGCATCCTTCAATTTCTCCTCCCCATTCAAGCTTTGCTCCCATTTTAACGGAATCTTTCAGTTGTTTATCCAGTTTAGCTACCAGATCCAGCCTTGCCAAAGGACCTGTGGTGACCGATTTGTCAAAAGGATCACCCTGCTTTAGATTTTTAAGTTGTGCCATAAATTCCTTCATGAATTCCTGCAATGCATCCTTTAAAATTATAAATCGTTTGGCGGCAATGCATGACTGGCCGGCATTAAGCATGCGTGAATTCAGAGCAACAGCAACCGCATTTTTCATATCAGCATCCGGCAAAACGATCAGTGCGTCTGATCCGCCGAGTTCCATTACGGTTTTCTTAATTTGGCTTCCTGCAATGGATGCAACAGAACTACCGGCTCTTTCACTGCCTGTGAGCGTTGCTGCCTGTACCAGGTCTGAAGCCAATATTTTTTCCACATCCGGAGTATCAATGATTAGACTGGTAAATACTCCTTTTGGAGCTCCTGCTTCCATAAAAATTTTTTCCAGAGCAAGAGAACATCCACAAGTATTCGGAGCGTGTTTTAATAAAGTCGTGTTGCCGGCCATCAGGGTTGGAGCTGCATATCTGAAGACCTGCCAGAAGGGGAAATTCCAGGGCATGATTCCAAGCACTACACCGATAGGCTGATAGGTTACAAAACTTTTTGTATAATTTGATTCTAAGTTCTCATCCTTTAAAAAAAATTCTGCATGTTCGGCATAATAATCCGCAGTCATCGCACATTTTTCAACCTCACCCCGCGCTTCCGATATTATTTTCCCCATTTCATTTGTGATAAGCGTAGCAAGTATCTCCTGATCGCGGCGTAAAATTGTTGCAACATTTTTCAAAACTTTTGCTCTTTCCGAATAACCGTTTTTTTTCCAGGATTTGTATGCTGCGGAAGCATTATGTATGCATTGTTCCATTGCGGCATCGTTCATCAGTGGATATTCAGCCAAAATTTCCTGTGTAAAAGGAAAGATTGATTTGAAAACAGGAACTGACATATAATTTCATTTGCAATAAAGTTACTGATTGTTCATTCCACCGCACATTACACTCTCACACTCTCATACTCTCACACTCTCACACTTTCTTATTGCTGCACAGCTGCCTGCGCGAAATGCGGACTTTCAATTACTTTATTTTCTCTTTTCAGGTCCACATTATTCAGCTCTTCAAATATTTGTCCGTCTTCATAATCAACAGAAACAAATACTGTGAGATGTTGATTTGCTGGACCTTTAAACGATCCTTTTACAGGACTGCAATCAGAAAAATGGCGACCTGTGGCCAATTTAACATGCGTATTGGTCACCCAAACATTATTTGTCGGATCAATACCTGCCCATCCGTAACGGGGAACCCAGGCTTCCACCCAGGCGTGGGTGGCCCCTTCTCCCCTTAAGCCGCTTTTATTTGGACAGATATACCCACTCACATAACGGCTGGGTATTTTCAGACTTCTCAAAATCTGAAGCATAATATGCGCAAAGTCCTGACAAACACCGGCTTTTTGTACAAGAATTTCATCTATAGTAGTTTCAACATTCGTGATACCCTTGATATAATTGAAATTTTCAAAAATATAATCGCTGCAATTTTTAATGGTTATTGCTACAGAATCATCCGAACTGTAAACTGTCTTAGCTATTTCATCGATCTGAGTCTGAGATTGTATATAGTCGGGACGGGAAAGTTCAAGCATTTTTAAATTGCCGTTTACTTCTCCGGGCATTTCATTAAATAAACTGATAAAATTTATTTTCAGGTCGGAACCACCTGTTGTGCGCACCATCAGGCGGCTGTTAATGATAAGTTCCTTATGCGGCGGAAGCAGGTTAAAAACGCCGGTTTTATTCCCCCAATAATCAAAAAAGATCTGCACTTCCGGATTTCCCGTTATAATCAGTTCATGCTGTAAAACCTCCTGCTCCGGGGATAGATTAGGGAAAATTTTTATTTCGTTCATGCTTTCCTGAATCAGCCTGTCATATTCATATTTAGTAATGTGCTGAATCTTGAAAATGGGCATGTTTACCAGTCTTAGGAATAAGAGAAAAAATGTTGTACCACGCGTTGGTTGAATTCAATCAAAGCCGCTTTAATATCTTCAAAAAAAACAGGAACAGTTTCCTTGTTCAGCGAATCCAGTTCCATATATCTCACTTTACTGAAGAGACGTCCGAAATCGCGGAGCAACGCAGCCCTCTCTTCATTGATTTCATTTCCGATAATTTTATTCAGATACAATTCAATTCTTTGCATCGAATACATTACGGAACGTGTAAAATTTTCGTTTATCAAAACCTGGTGCAGCACATTATAATTATGATTTGAGCTTCGATAAGTTTTTACGTGCAGTTCATAACCGGATAAACTGAACAATAAATATTTCCACTGAAGCAAATCATTAGTATCCGCTTCTTTGAAATTGGTAATTTCAAGTTGCTTTTCCGTAAAAGCGATCGTTTGAAGGCATCGCTCAATATATTTTCCCAGATTCATGAAACACCAGCCTGTTCCCCTTGGCATGGTAATATCAGTTATGCCTGTGTATAACACTGTATGCTTGATCAGTGGTTCCATCACTTCCAGGCCATGATATGAATCAATTTTATGTTTCAGGTTTGACTGATTTATCAGGTGATACATCTGATTCACTTCTTCCCAAACTTCTTTAGTTATAAGATCCTGCACACCCCGCGCATTTTCCCTGGCTTTGTTTACAAGAGTTTTCAGGCAGTTCGTATTCGTGGTATCCAGCAATAAATGTTTCAGGCTTTCTTCTGTATTATTCTCTATTGAATTCAGGTATTCGTCTTCGGATTCTGTAAAAATTTCCAGAACGGGCTTCCAGGAGCTCGTTCCGTTCACATCCTTATCCAGGGAAAATATATAATGAGTTCCGGCAAGTCGCAACATGCCATCTGACCTTTCCATATAACGATTCAGCCAAAAAAGTGAATCTGCAATTCTGCTTAACATGTATTTACCTTTTTAAGAATCCGGATTTCAATCTATTACCCAAGTATCTTTACTGCCTCCGCCCTGGGAAGAATTGACGATCAGCGAACCTTTTTTCAAAGCGACCCGTGTTAACCCGCCAGGTACGATTTGAATGCCGGAAGGTCCGCATAAAGCATAGGGACGAAGATCGACATGCCTTCCTTCAAATTTCCCGTCAATAAAACAAGGAGCCGTTGAAAGCCTTATAATGGGCTGCGCTATAAAGCTTCTTGGATCAGCTTCGATTTCTTTCCTGGCTTTCAGCCATTCTTTTTCTGTTACTGAATTTCCCATAACCATTCCATATCCTCCGGATTGATTTGTCCGCTTGATCACCATTTTACTTAAATTATCAAATACATACTGTCGCGCATCAGGATTACTCAGCTCATAAGTTTCCACATTGGGCAGTAATGGATCTTCATTAAGATAATATTTTATCATAGCTGGTACGAATGCATAGATAGCTTTATCATCTGCCACCCCGTTACCAACCGCATTTACAATGGCGACAGTGCCCTTCCTGTATGCAGCCATCAATCCAGGCACACCCAGGGCGCTGTCCGGTTTAAAGATCAGAGGATCCAGGTAATCATCATCTACCCTCCGGTATATGACATGAACCTGCTCAAGGCCCTGGGTTGTTTTCATATACACTTTGTGGTTGTCCACCACCAGGTCACGTCCTTCAACAAGTGCAATCCCCATTTGTCTTGCTAGAAATGTATGTTCATAGTAAGCAGAATTATAAATACCCGGCGTAAGCAATACAACCTGCGGATTAGAAATTTGCGCAGGTGATAAGGAAAGCAGTATCTCATGAAGCAGAAGCGGATAATTGCTTACGCGTCTTACCCGGGATGCCGCTACCAGCTCCGGAAAGAGGCGTTTAGTGATCTCCCGGTTCTCGAGCATATATGAGACGCCGGACGGAGTTCGCAGATTATCTTCTAGAACATAAAAAACACCATTGTCCCCGCGGATCAGGTCAATCCCTGAGATATGAATAAAAATATCATGTGGCACCTGAATGCCCGCCACTTCCCGCATATAATGGGGACAGGATGCAATTAATTCAGCCGGGATTATTCCATTCTGAATAATACTTTGGGAAGAATAAATATCCTTCAGGAACAGGTTAAGGGCTTTCAGTCTTTGTTTGAGACCATCTTCTATGATTTTCCATTCATCCCCTGAAAGAACACGGGGAATAATATCAAAAGGGAAAATACGCTCTATGCCTGCATCATCATTATAAACCGTAAACGTAATGCCCTGGTTCATGAATAGCTCACTGGCCAGCTTTTCTTTTTGCTGAAGGCTTTGTACGTCCAGCTGTTTCAGTGCATGAACTACATTTCTGTACAGATCACGGAAATCACCACCCTCGCGCATTTCATCCCAAAACCCCTGTGGTCCCGCATAAGAATCCAATAAACCCTGGGGTACCATAATAATCGTTTGGCTTGTAGAAATAGAAAATGCAGCTGTATACAGCTGCAGATCGTTGTTGAATGAAGTTAAATAAAATCATTCAGCCCGCAAAAGGAAAATTTTTCCAGATTAGCTAATGAATTTTCAAACGACTGATTTATGTTATATTAGATTTCTAATTCCTCCATCATGAAATATTGCTTATATATACTTGCTTTCACCGTAGCTTTTTTTTCTGTATCCTGTAAACAAAATCCAGTGGCAGACAGAATCTATCAGAATGCAAAAATATGGACCGGCGACACGGCCAATCCCGAAGCTACTGCCATTGCTATTAAAGATTCACTGATTATTTATGTAGGAAACGATTATCAGAAATATATTGGAGCCCAAACAGTAATCAGGGATCTCCATGGTAAAATGCTCGTACCAGGATTTATAGACAATCATACTCATTTCCTCGATGGTGGATACGCGCTGGGCACGATAAATCTTCGGACTGCGAAATCAGTGCAGGATTTTATTTCAATATTCCGGCATTTTGCAGATTCTGCAAAAGGCAGCTCCTGGATAAAAGCCGGTAACTGGGACCATGAAGCGTGGGGCGGACAGCTTCCCCGCAAAGAATGGATCGATAGCGTGAGCGGACAACATCCCGTTTTTATCAACCGCTATGACGGACATATGGGTCTTGCAAATTCCATTGCCTTAAAACTTGCAGGCATTACAAAAAATACACCCAATCCTCCGGGCGGAGAAATTGTGAAAGATCCTAAAACCGGTGAACCTACCGGTATTTTACGTGATGAAGCCACCAGCCTCATTTATAAAGTGATTCCTGAGCAGTCAGAAAATGAACTTGACGATGCGCTTCAAAAAGCAACCGCACATGCTTTATCACACGGCCTGACCCAAGTACACGATATGGGATCCTATGGAGGGTGGATTGATATGGCAACTTATCGCCGGGCAGAAGCTGAAGGCAGGCTACCCATCCGTATTTATTCTTTTGTAGCCATTCACAGCTGGCAAAAACTTGATTCATTTGTGAAAAATAATGGATGGGGCGATGATCGTTTACACTGGGGTGGCCTCAAAGGTTTTGTTGATGGTTCGCTGGGTTCCACTACAGCCTGGTTTTATAAACCCTATCTGGATGCTCCCAACTCTACAGGCTTACAGGTTACTGATACAAATCTCTTAAGAAAATGGATCCTGGCTGCAGATTCAGTCGGATTACATGTAGCTACTCATGCAATCGGAGATCATGCAAACAACTGGATCCTGAATGTTTACGCGGAAGCTGAAAATCTTCATCCAGGAAAAGATCACAGATTCCGGGTTGAACACGCGCAACACCTGACACCTGCTGACATAAATCGCTTTGCAGAACTTCAGGTAATTCCTTCCATGCAACCATATCATGCTATTGATGACGGAAAGTGGGCGGCAAAAAGGCTGGATAGTGCAAGACTCAGAGGAACATATGTATTTAAGTCACTTCTTGATACCCATGCTAATCTTACTTTCGGATCCGATT
Organism: Bacteroidota bacterium; assembly: GCA_013287475.1. Lineage (GTDB taxonomy): Bacteria > Bacteroidota > Bacteroidia > Chitinophagales > Chitinophagaceae > Puia. The sequence goes on along the minus strand of JABDDT010000011.1, from coordinate 10,586 downwards.
GGACAGTCGCACCACTGGATCCGATCGCAGGTATTTACGCTGCGGTTACCCGCCGAACGCTGGACGATAAAAATCCCGGAGGCTGGTTTCCGGATCAGAAAATTACCGTTGAACAAGCTTTGAGATGTTATACTGTAAACAATGCCTGGGCCGCTTTTCAGGAAAATAAAACAGGCAAACTTAAAACTGGAATGCTGGCAGATTTTACTGTTCTTTCGGAAGATTTATTTTCAATTGCACCCGAAAATATCAGGGATACTAAAATCCTGCTCACTGTGGTGGGTGGAAAGGAAGCTTATTCAATTATTAATTATTAATGATTAATGATTGATTCCGTTAATAATTAATCATTTTTTAAAGAATCTTACTGAATCAGTCAATCCAGGCCAATTATCAGTCCTGAATGGTGAAGCCGGAAAGCCATCCGCATTATATAAATTTATGTCGTCTGGTGCATTACTCCAACCATACCTGACAGCTACCGGATTTTCAACGGAATCTGCACTTACTACAATTTCTTTCCCCTGAATAAATGCATGTGCATAATAAAATTTCCTTTTCGGCCCGGAAATTTCAAATCCGCGCAGGTATCCGTTTTTATCTTTTGCAACAAGGCCCTTCCCTGCTGACTTAAAAAATAAAATTGCTTTACCATTAGAAAAGTAAACCGAGTCGTACTGAGGCCCATTGCACGTTTGTTTAAAACCATACACATCGTTTAATGCTATTGCAGCGAGTCTCCGCCCCACTTCCTGTTTATTTTTAGGATGAATATCCTTCGGGTCGCCAATATCCGTAGTAACAGACATACCGGTGTTGGATAACCGAAGTGTTTTTGTTTGTGCTTCCCTCAATTCGGCCCATTTGCTTCCGGCATTGCTGCTTTCATTTGATCCAAAATCCGCCAGTTGTACAAACAGAAAAGGAAAAGGATCTTTCCATTCCTTTCTCCAGCTTTCGATCATCAGGGGAAATGTTTTGCTATATTCTGCAGCCCGGTCAGTATTATTCTCTCCCTGATACCACAAAACGCCCCTTATAGAATATGGTATAATGGGATGAAGCATTCCATTATATATAATGGTTCCTTCACTATTCATCCACTGCATAAAATGATGTGGCTTATTTAATTTGGGCAGCATTTTCCATTTTTCATCAGCAAGAGAAATTCTTTCTCCATCGAAATCAAGATAAATCTGATCATTTTCCCCACGGATCCCGACTGCCCACCAGTCAGGAACCTGCTGTGGGCCAATTTCAAGTAACAGCAGATTCCTGCCAGGCTTCCACGTAAATGGAGGAAGTGAAACCGTAAAAATTTTATCTGTTGTTCCGGGCAATGCGTTGCCATTAACAAACCAGCGGAAACGAATATCATTCACACCTAAACTTAAAACGGATGGCAGTGAAGCCTGTATTGAATCCACCATGATTTCCCTTACCATATAACCTTCTCCCCGATAGGAAGGAAGGCCAATCCAATCCCAGCTTGTCGGCACGGCAGATGGCATCCACCCTGAAAAATCATAGCGGTCTTGCAAAATGGAGGCTTCGTCTGTTGCGGGCACGTTCCCTGCATTCTGTTTCTTAAGATTTGATATGATTTCTTTTTCAACCCGGGCATTGGAGGCATCCCAGTTATCAGGCATTTGTTTTATATAATCCTTTAATTCGGCCGAGCCCATCATGGCATCTCTGCTGATCCAGCTTTCCACCTGTGAACCGCCCCAGTTATCATATATTAATCCGATCGGTACGTGAAGTTTTTCGAATATGTCACATGCGAAAAAATATCCGACAGCTGTGAATTCTCCAGTTGTTTCCGGCGTAGAAATAACCCATTGTGCTGAGTCGACAAATTCTTCCGGATGAAATGTTAATTTATGGGGAATGCTTACCTCTCTTATCAAAGGATTATTTGCCCGGTGTAATTCATATGGAGCATTCATTGCCTGTTTGACCCTGAATTCCATATTCGACTGACCTGAGCAAATCCAGACTTCTCCGAATAATACATCTGTAAATATTTTTGTTTCATTTCCGGATTTAATTGTCAGGATGTATGGGCCGCCGGCTGAAAAAGCTGGCATGGTGATCAGCCACCTCCCATCATTACCAGCTCTGACAGAGGCTTTAGACTGTTTCAGGGAAATATTCACCGTTTCACCGGCCCCTGTAGTTCCCCAGATTTTTAATGGTTTATCCCTCTGTAAAATCATATGGTCGCTGAATATCGCGGATATATGGAGTTGTGAAAATGCCTGCACGTATAAGAAAACAAATAAAATGCTTATTAAAAATTTCATGATCGGAAGTTATCAAAAAAAATCAGAAACATTTTTTACCTATATTCATTCTATAAAATATTACATGAGCAAACATCATAGCCAGTCCCTGGCTCCGGATTCTCCCCTCGGTCCCATTGGCGGACAACGCCTTTATTCACTTGACGCACTCAGGGGATTTGATATGTTCTGGATTTTGGGCGCTGAAGACATAGTAAATACCCTCGCGCAGGCAACCGGCTCGCCATTTTGGGCAGGATTTGCAAACCAACTTACACATCCTGCATGGAACGGTTTTCATCTTTATGACCTGATCTTCCCTCTATTTCTTTTTATGGCAGGTGTTTCTTCTCCATATTCTACAGGAAGAGAACTTGAAAAAGGAAATGGCAGGAAAAAAGTTTTGATGCGCGTGATAAAAAGAGGTTTAATACTCGTGCTATTAGGAATATTCCACAACAATGGACTGCACCTGCGGCCTATTTCTGATATCAGGTTCGGCAGTGTGCTGGGTAGAATCGGTCTTGCATATATGTTTGCGAATATCATTTACATATATACAAAAAGAAATACCCAGATCATCTGGTTCTGGTCCCTTATAATCGGTTATTGGCTCCTGTTGAAATTTACTTCTGCACCTGGTTTCCCAATGGGCGATTTGACAATGGAAGGAAACTTTGCATCTTATATTGACCGTACCATCATGCCCGGAAAACTATACCTTGGAATTCATGATCCAGAAGGAATTATGTCAACCATTCCAGCTATCAGCACAGGCTTGCTGGGTATATTAACCGGAACTTATATTAAAAAAAGCAGTCACAACGGAGGAAGAAAATCTTTCTGGATGGCTGTTTCAGGAGTCGTTCTCATCATCATAGCCTTAATATGGAATTTCAATTTTCCGATCAATAAAAATCTCTGGACAAGCTCATTTGTTTGCCTCGTAGGTGGAATCAGCCTATTATTATTTTCCCTTTTCTATTATATAATAGACGTAAAAGGATATAAAAAATGGGCTTTCTTCTTTAAAGTGATTGGCATGAATTCCATACTGATTTATTTATCAGGTCATTTTATCAATTGGGAATATGCAACAAACGGATTTTTTCAATGGCTGGGACAGCTTACTCCTGTCTTGTATGCTCCGGTTGTCATGGCCATATGTTATGTTGTCGTTAAATGGGCATTCCTGTATTTCCTGTATCTCAAAAAAGTATTTTTGAGAGTTTAAAAATTGATTTTACTTTTTAAATTTTACTTTTTCTAATGAAACTTTACTTCTGCTGTCTATTATTTTCTTTCTTTTTTATAAAACTTGAAGCACAATCACCTGAGCCTGTTTTTATCAGGGACAGCATGGATAGTTATATTCAGAAGGGGTTGAAAGACTGGAATCTGCCGGGACTCGCCGTTGTGATAGTGAAAGATGGAAAAGTAGTCTGGATGAAGGGTTACGGTGTGAAAGATATTCAAACGAACAAACCGGTGGACGAAAATACACTTTTCATGATCGCAAGTAATACGAAACTATTTACCGGCAGTTCACTGGCCATGCTTGAAACACAAGGCAGGATTTCGCTTGACGATCCGATTACAAAATATTTTCCGAATTACCGGTTATATGATTCCACTTCTACAAAACTTGTAAGTATTCGTGATATGCTATCACATCATATAGGTACAAAAACCTTTGAAGGCGATTTTACCTTCTGGAATACTTCTCTGAGTCGTGAAGAAATTATGAGAAGGATGCGCTACCTGAAACCACCGTTTCATTTCAGACAGGAATTTGGTTATTGCAACAGCTGTTTCATGACTGCAGGCCAGATCATTCCCATCGTTACCGGTGAATCCTGGGAACAATTCGTTCAAAAGAATTTCATTGATCCTCTGAACATGAACCATACCATGATACTTTCCACAGGCGTAGCTGATCAGCCGGATGTAGCGGTTCCATACACAACCTCTTATTCTGATAAACTCAACAGAGTTCCCTATGACAACTGGAATAACCTCGCTCCTGCTGCATCGATTATAAGTAACGTGAACGATCTTTCACATTGGTTATTCATGCAACTGGACAGTGGCAGATATCTGGGAAAAGAAATAATCGCCTGGGATGCACTTCAAAAAACAAGGATCGCAAATTCCTGGGTGAGAAGCATAAAATCCCCATTATATCCAACTAATTTCACGGGTTATGGTCTTGGATTATTTATGGCCGATTATGCAGGCCGCCAAATTTATTGGCATACAGGCGGCGCAGGAGGTATGGTAAGTAATGTATGTTTTGTTCCTGAAGAGAATCTTGGTATCGCCATTCTTACAAATAACGATAATCAATACTTCTTTGAAGATCTCCGGTATCAGATCTTAGACGCTTATCTTGGAGTACCTTTTGTGAACAGGAGTCTGGAGAATTTACCAGAATTCCTGGAACAGTCTTCTAAAGATATCAATGAAATCAATGGTTGGAAAGCCCGTGTTAAATCAAATAAACCTGAAATGCCTTTATATGCTTATACAGGTGTTTATAAAAACAACTTATACGGGAAGATCCGGATAAGTCAGTCTAATAATCAGCTCATTATTCATTATGAAACTAAACCGGATCTTTCGGCAACATTGGATTACATGGATAAAGGAGAATGGCTGCTGAGCTACAATAATATCCTTTACGGGATTTTCCAGGTGAAATTTGATATATCAGGTAATAAGGTGATATCATTAACTACTCCGCAAAATCCCTTTGTAGAGTATGATCCATATGTATTTTTGAAATCACAGTGAAAATGACATTAATAAAAAATATTTAATTATTAATATGCGTGCGCTTTTATTTGTAGGTATTGGAGGAGGAATTGGAAGTGTATTACGTTATGCTTTATCACTCTATATTGGGCGGCATGTTCCGCTGGTATTTCCATTGGGGACCTTACTGGTTAATATTACCGGTTGTTTCCTTATCGGAGTTTTTTATTCATTCGGCGTAAAATATACCGGCTTCAATCCTGAATGGCGTTTATTTCTTATCACCGGTATCTGCGGTGGTTATACAACTTTTTCAACTTTCTCTTATGATGGTTTGACCCTTATAAAACAGGGATCCATTTTATACTTCATGCTGTATGTATTGGGAAGTGTTGTCCTTGGTCTCCTTGCTACTTTTGCCGGTGCAGCAATTTTTAAATTTTCCTGACATTCTTCTTGTCGCCGTACGTACTCCCATATTTTCACACTCTCATACTCTCACACTTTAAGCCGAAGGCTTAAGTCCTTATATTTGTTATCTGAATGCAAGAAACCTCCCTCACCCGACTTCGTCGTGCTAACGCCGTGTATTTTTTTATTTCCGGTTTTGGCTATTCAAGTTGGACATCCAGGATTCCCGGAATCAAAGAATCCCTGAAACTTAATGATGCACATTTTGGGACCCTGCTTTTCATGATGCCCGTAGGTTTGATTCTAACAATGCCTTTTACAGGGAAATTGCTAGATCATTTCAAAAGCCGTACTATCATGCTTACAGGTGCAATGGTTTATAACGGAGTACTTGCCTGCATAGGTTTCTGTAGTTATACATGGATGTTGGGTATTGCATTGTTTTTTTTCGGTTCTTCCAGGAATATGATGAATCTTTCCATGAATGCCCAGGCCATTGGCGTGCAGGCCCTTTATAACAGGTCCATAATGAGTTCTTTTCATGCTGTATGGAGTATGGCTGGTTTTGCAGGCGCTGCATTTGGATACTTAATGGTTACCCTGAATATTATACCCGCCTGGCATTTACTCGGAGTAAGTCTTTTACTTACCGCTCTAACACTTTACTATTATAAAGACGCATTGGACCAGCGACCCGATCATAGTGTAAAGAGATCAATTTTTACGCTTCCTCCTAAGAATATGCTTGTATTTTCATTTATTTGTTTCACATCGATGGCCTGTGAGAACACAATGTACGATTGGAGCGGTATTTATATCAGACAGGTGTTACATGGTTCTAAAGCTATCGCAACAATTGCATTTGTAATATATATGGTTGCCATGACCAGTGGAAGACTGGCGGGTGATCGCATGGCAGATAAGTTTGGCATACAGCGTGTATTAGCGGCAAGTGGAATTTTGATTTTTAGCGGATTCACAATTACAGTATTATCTCCAAATATTCCGCTTACGCTCATTGGGTACCTGTTCACAGGATTCGGTGTTTCATGCGTTGTTCCTTTTGTTTTCAGTCTGGCTGGAAAAATTCCCATGTCGAATCCTGGCGCTGCTTTGGCATCTATCTCTTCTCTTGGCTACTTGGGTTTTCTACTGGTCCCCCCTATGATAGGATATGTTGCGCAAGCCAGCAGCCTGCGGATTTCATTTGCAATTATTGCTGTGATGGGGTTGTTCATGATCAGACTGAGTACCCGGATAAAAACGGGGATAGCTGTATAACAGTCAAGTTAAATTTTTGATCATCCAGAGATCACATCCGAAATGACCAGAATGACCGAGCGGTCCCGGAAGGAAAGAAAACCCCGCTTTTTCATATAAACCGATCGCTGTTCGCAACTCCGGCATAGTTTCCAAATACATTTGTGTAAATCCAAAATCAATGGCTGTCTGGAAACATTTCTCCATAAGGAGGAGACCCAGTCCCTGTCCCCTCAGTTCAGAAATAAGATATAGCTTCACCAATTCACAACATCCTTCCGGTAAGCCGGGTGTCGGAAAAATACCTGAACCACCCACAATGTTGCCATTGGCTTCCGCTACATAATATGCGGCATTATGAATAGCAAATAATTGAAAGAGATTATCAGTTGTCGGATCAAAATAAACCGTTCCCGGCTTATCCGCTCCAAACTCAATGAGGATTTTACGGATGATGGCAGCAATAAAGATATTGTCCGATGCGCGGATCGGACGTATGGAAATATTTTTCATGACGCTGCAATTTTACTATATTTTCATGGATACGGTAATTGCTTTCTTATTTTAAGGGATAAAAATCATAATGAAATCCACATTTACATTGATCTTTCTATTGCCCCTGCTGTTTGAATGTTCAGCCGGCCACGCACAAAAAACATACTCTTTAATCCCAATTAAGACTAAAAAAATAAACAAGGCATTAATCACCGGACTCCCTGAATATCTCAAAGGATTAGCTGCACTTTACAGTGCTATGGGAGGAACTGATTGTATCGAATTAAATTGTGAACTGACTTCCGCGCTCGGATTAGGAAAACAAGGCTCAGATGCACAAAAAAATATGATTAAAAAATATTTTCCGGATGACAAAGTTGCAAATTTGGTAATCGGTCAGGACTGTTATCTGCCTCCCAATACTTCTTCATCCTTTTCAAATTTTGAAAGTCTCAGTTTTACTGTGAACAAAAATATCATTCAGGTTAACTATCAATTGACTGTTATTGACCATGGAAATGTAAAAAAAATAAACGGTCCGGATATTTATATATTCGAAAACCAGGTTTTTAGGAATAAAAAACGCGTATTATATGCGTGGACGGACAAATAAATACCATGTATTATTTTATACGCTTTTTTGTAAGAATGGCGCTCAAAATATATTGCAGCCGTATCCTGGTAAATGATAAGAGTCCGTTGAAATCTAAAGGGCCCCTGATTCTAGCTTCCAATCATCCTAATTCCTTTCTGGACGCAATCATTATCGCTTCCTGTTTCAGAGAGCCTGTTCATTTCCTGGCCCTGGGAGAAATGACCGATAAGTTTCTCTTCCGGCCGGTAATGGATGCCTTTCATATTATTCCGGTTTATCGCCTGAAGGATAAAAATGAAAACCAGGATCTCAATGAAAAAAGTTTTTCAATTTGTGTGGACGTTTTATTAAAAAATGGTATCGTATTAATATTTTCTGAAGGTATTTCTGAAAATAAATGGCAACTCAGGCCCATCAAAAAAATAACAGCACGTATTACAATGGTAGCCATGAATCAGGAATCACTTAGGTCTAAACTTCAGATTCAACCCATTGGCATTAATTATAATTCATTTGACCAGCCTGGTAAAACGGTATTGATTCAATTCGCGGAACCCATTTTAATAAAGGATAGACTTACAGGAAATACAGAAGCAGAAAAAATTCAATCTTTAAATATTTTGTTGAGAGAATATTTCAATGATATGGTACTCCAAACTGAAAAGTTACCTGAGAAGGCACAATTCCTGGTTAGCAATAGGTCACCGGTTCATTCATGTAAAATAAAAGATCTACAGGACAAATTAAATGAAGAAAGTAATCAAACCTATTTTTCAAAACTGGAAAAACCAGGCTATATGGTATCTCCATCTCAAACTTTTTCACGCAGTCTGATAATGGTTTTACTCCTTGCCGTACCTGGCATTATAGGTTGGATTTCCCATGTATTTCTTTACTACCCATTAAAAATTTTTATTGGAAGAAAAACTGGCGGATCAGCATACCATGATTCAGCCATGTTTACAATTCTTTTCTTTACTTATCCAGTATATTGGATTTTTTGTAATATTCTCGGATTCATCTTTTTTAAAAATGTATGGATACAGGTTCTGCTTATTTGTATGCCTGCCTTTGCTTTAATTACAATATATTGGAAAATAAGTATCCAAAAGATCCAAAATTATTTCATCTTAACATCCGGAGAACGAACCCTGCTGAAAGGTTATTTTAGTTAAAGCCTTATTCTGTATTTAAGCTCCTTACCTGATTAATAATGCTGCCCGGAATGTGTGGATTATTTTAATTTAACTCATGAAGAACTGAATTGTTCCCCAGATCATGGTTATTGTTCCCCTGAACGGGATATTTGGGAAGTGAAAAGATCTTATAAATAAACCAGCCCAGACCGGCAATGGAAAAATAAAAAAGAACAGATGTAACTGTATCCATCGTTATCCCGATTTTTAAAACCTTCAAAAGACCTGTTATTACCATTATAACTGCGAAACATACAGACCAGGAGATAAATTCCCTGATTTTCAATCTGTTTGCATGATTTATTGAATCCTGGTTATCGAAGGAGGATCTGAAACCAGCCGGAGATATGTCAATGGTTTTTTGCCTACGAATCGTATGCATCTGAAGTTGTTTCAAATACAATGCAAAAAACCATGCCAAAAGAAAAATTATCAGAAAAGAAGGAATTTATAAGCTTTCTCTAACTTTTCTTACCGGTTTATATAAGTATTAATCTTTAAGCTCCGGGGTTTGAATCCATCGGATGCAGAGATCCATCCAGGATTGGCTACTGGTTTTATTGTTCATTCCAAAACCATGTCCTCCTTTTTCATAGAGGAAAATTTTAACAGGAATATGGTGTTTTTTAAGTGAATCGGCAAAAACGAGACTATTTTCAAAAGGAACGGCATCGTCATCTTTAGCGTGAACAAGAAAAGCAGGCGGAGTTTGATCCGTTATTTTCGTTTCATTCGAAAATTCATTTATTTTATCGGGAGAGGGATGGGTTCCCAGCAGATTATGCATAGAACCCAAATGTGCGATGTGGTTGTTAAAACTGATTACAGGATAAATCAGAATCATGAAATCTGGACGAAGGCTGACATGATTCGGGTTATCGATATAATCTTTTTCAAAATGAGTTCCTGCGGTTGAAGCCAGGTGACCTCCCGCAGAAAAACCCATGATTCCTATGCGATTTGGATCTATTCCAAATTCCTTTGCCCTTGTCCGAATTACTAATATCGCACGCTGGGCATCCTGAAGAGGGCCTGTTTCTTTCCGCATCATGGTACTGTCATTAGGGATGCGGTATTTCAAAACAAATGCAGCAATGCCGGATTCATTGAATCTGCGCGCTACGTCTTCTCCTTCATAACCCATTGCAAGATTAATATAACCTCCACCCGGACAAATAATCACAGCAGCCCCTGTTGACTTTTTTTCCGTAGGAAGAAAAATAGTCAATGTGGGTCTTAAAACTGCACTGACAATCAGTATATCGCCTGGATCATATCTGTAATTTTCATAGTTAACAGATCGCCTTGAATTGGGAATTTCCCCATCATATAACGGAATTACGTTCGGAACCTTCATTTTGTAAAAGAAAAATGCAGCGATAAGACAAATCAAAAAAGGCGGAATCGCTTTTTTTATCATGCGTATAAAGTTAAGCTTATGATGAATCCTTTCATCAGGCAAATGAACTTAACTTTGACATCTTAAATTTGTTCATGTCTCATCTTATCAGAAATTTTTCCATCTTATTTATTTTTTGTACCACCATTTTCGCAAAAACGGCCATATCAGATACATCTTCTTCAGGCAAT
>JABDDT010000010.1 GCA_013287475.1 Bacteroidota bacterium | reverse complement strand
GATTCCATTGGGTCGGTCAAGCTGGAAAAAGGTATTCATGTACTCACCCTGCACATTGTTACGAACGGAAATATGAACCTCGATTATATGGATCTGGATATTCAGCCATGACAGATAAATGACGGCCCTCCGGAAATAATGCTAAAGGGGATCATTTTTCTTAAACTTCTGAGTATAGCTGAAGGGAGGCTTTGAAGCCAGTTGATTAAGCCTTGCAATCAGTTCTTCGGAAGGTGGCTTTTGTGTTCGTTGTACAATTTCTAGATCTTTATAAATTTCATCTGCATGTATACCGGGTTCAATTAAAGGCTCAATTGAAAGTTCAGTTTTTTGTTTTGGAATTTCAGGCGGCTTTTCCATTTCGGTAGGTTTTAGAATTATAACAATCGTATCTGTGGAAGGTTATAATTTTTAAAAAAAATTAATTGTTAATGGAACGACTAAGTTGAAACACTTATTCAACGGTGGATGGATATGTTTAAACTACACGAATGCGGCGGACCATTGGAAGGAAATTAATCAGGACAACTGTTTGAAGGCATCAGACCCTCTTTGTCAAATGTTATTTTTGCAATTCCATTTTGGAAATGTATGATCCATATGCTGTCATAATCATTATCACCCCAGCGCATGTTAAATCCCACTACGCCGAGCGCACGGACGATGGAAGGTATGGCGCTATGCTGCCATACCACCAGCACGAACCCTTTCTTACTCTTTATTTCCTTTGCAAGAGCGGCTATATCCATTTCCGTATACCTGCTGTTTATTTTAAGATTATATTTTGCGGCTAGTGGAATAACCGTCTGGAACATCCTTGCGTGACCGGTTGATATGTTATTGTCGAGCGAGGGTACATAAACATTACCCGGTATACCGAATTTGGAATATAGTACAGCCGGAAGTTTCAGGGAGCGGTTCAGTCCCTGGCAATTTAAATTTTTTCCCTGCAGTGGTTTTTCAGCATGGCGGATGATAACGACAGTCTGGGCGAATGAGAAAACAGTAAAGCACAAAAAGCAAAGAACAATCAAGGCAACACGACCATATTTATTTTGCATGAACAAAAATAATCATTATAAATAACCTTGCCGAAAGAGATGGGTATCAGATCGTTTTGTCTAAAAATGTTTTAGTAAATTTATCTAATGGCGGAAGACGAAATAATAACCCATATCCCATAACCCATATCCCATAACCCATATCCCATAACCCAATGAAACTTATCCTTCTCCTCCTACTTCCGATAATAACGACAGCACAAAGTGTTACTAACCAAAATATATTTGATACCGTCCCTTTTTTACCCGAACATACCCCGCAAAGGCTGGCCCAGTTTGCGAAGGAGCCGATAGTTACGGGGAGGATAATTTTCCTGGGTAACAGCATTACAGAAATGGGCGATTGGAAAAAAGTATTGAATGACAGTACTGTTATTAATCGCGGCATTGGTGGAGACATCACCTATGGCGTATTAAAACGCCTTAAAGACATTACCGACCGTAACCCATCAAAAATTTTTATCCTGTTAGGAATAAATGATATAGGAAAAGATATTCCTGATGTCGTGATAGCTTACAATTATCTGAAAATTGTAAGGGAAATCCATGATAAATGCCCCAACACCATTATTTATGTGCAGAGCGTGCTTCCAATTAATCCGGAACTACCACATTTTCCGCAGCACTATGACAAGCAGGAGCATATACTGTCACTGAATAAATTACTCGCCTCTCATGCTAAAGATGGTAATTACACTTATGTCGACATTTTTCACTTGTTTGCCGACGCTGAGGGCCGCCTTAAAAGCCAATATACTTACGAAGGGCTTCATTTAAAACCGCCTGCATATCCGATTTGGGTGGATTATTTGAAAAAGCAGGGATATTTGTAAAAAACGATCATTGGCATCCAATTCAGACTTTAGAGCACTTTTATTACAAGTCATTTCTGGAGAAATTTCAGGAGAGGACAGAGATCGTTTTTATGCTATGATATTAGATGAAGGGAGGGAGGAAGAATATAAAAATATATTAAAAGAGTTGCGGGAGGAGAGGCCGGATATTTATTCAGGTTATGAATACAGTCCTGAAGAATGGGAACAAATGAAAAGGGCCATAGTAAAAGGGAATACAGTGCCTGCCGTACTTCTCAGTGACAGGACACTCCCTGACACACATGTAAAAAAAATGCCCTTCCGAAAATTAAACTGGGCTGCTGCAGCAGCAGTAATTGTTGGAATATCCATCGGTACTTATTTTTTGATCCGTCACAGAACAAATTCTCAGGCCATAGAAACTGCTTTTCCAAAAACAGATATTGCCCCTGGTGGTAACAGAGCAACACTGACCTTAGGTAATGGAGCTACCATGATACTCGATAGTGAAGCGATTGGAAACCTTGCTCACCAGGGTAATACGATGATTTCAAAAACGGATAGCGGACGACTGTCATACATTGTTGGCAATAATAAGCCATTAAATAAAACGACCAATGAAGAAAACATTTTAACTACACCAAGAGGTGGTCAATATCAATTAGAGTTGACAGACGGGACAAAAGTCTGGCTCAATGCGGCCTCTTCCATTAAATATCCTGTTGCTTTTGAAGGAAACCAAAGGTTTGTAAAAGTTACCGGTGAAGTCTATTTTGAAGTGTTGCATAATCCGAATATGCCCTTTGTTGTTAAGGCAGGCAACCAGGTGATTACTGATTTGGGATCTTCATTTAATATTAATGGTTATCCGGATGAAGGAGCTATAACGACCACAATCCTGCATGGCAGTGCAAAGATTTCTGTGGGCACCAAAACAAATCTGCTTTTTCGGGGCCAGCAGGAAATAGCTTCAGTTGAAGGTGAGTCGGTGACGATTAAAAATGGTGTGGATATGAATGAAGTGATGGCCTGGCGCTATGGAAAGATGGCTTTGACGGGTATGACTGTTCAGCAGCTCATGACTGAAATTTCAAGATGGTACAATGTAGATATCGAATATGAAGGAACAGTTCCTGATAAACAATTTTATGGATCAATACGCCGCGATGTGCCACTTTCAATAGTCTTAAATGATTTAAAGGCATATGGTGTTGAAACAAAACTGGAGGGCAGAAAAATAATTGTTCAATAAAGCAGGCAGCGCGTGGCAATTGAAACAGGAATATATATAATAGAACAGCCGCCTGCGTGTGCCGGCGGCTGTTCTTGTAATATGACATTTTCTAAGGGTGTAATACGATTGTTGGGAGTTTTGTTTCTTCGCCCAGCAAAACAGTTATATTAGTCAGTGTGGTATCATGGTATAGTGCTACTGATTTAAATAATACCGAATAGACTCCAGGAGCAAGGCCTTTTATTTTAAATTCACCTTCATCTTCCGGAATGGCAAGAGCGGTATCTGAATTATTTAATACTTCTACGTAAGCATGTGCCGCTGCAGGAAGAACAATGCCTTCTATCGATCCGGAATTATTGTTACTATATGGTGTTATAATGGGTTTCAGACAATACTGACCATCATCAAATCTGATTGACCTGGCAATGTTGAAATCCAGATGAACGATAAACTGATTGTTACCAATACTGTCCAGGGAAACAGTTCTGATATTGGCATAGACATATGGACTGTGGTCACAAATAGGAAGCGGGAAATGATGGGTGCTGTCTGTAGATACACTATTGTTGTTTCCAAGTGTTACCCGGATCTTGGTTATTTTACCAGCCTGTGTTATACCGGTAGCAATCAGGGTATCCATACCATTTTGCAATTTGACCAAATCATATAAGCCGGGCGTCACACCGACAGTATCCCATACTCCAAATCGGTCTCCATGATGATTTTCGTCATCGCCCTGGTTATCATCGCCTTCATGGTCGTCATCATAAAAATCGTCATCATGTCTTGCTTTTCCAGTATCGACTTTTACTTCTACATATCGTATATCTACGATCACACTGGTCAGGTTGAGAACAGGTCCGTCATTTAAAGTAACGGAAACCTTTTGATGACCTGGAGGAATAGAAGATGATGAATTTGAATTTTCCTTGTTACAGGCTGTGATGAATGCAAGAGAGATTACAATAACAGAGAGGCATACGAAAACGGTGTTTCTTGTTCGTTTCATTGTCGTTTTTTTTAAGTCAAATAATGAATGGGGGTAGAAATCAACGTTCAAATGGGAGAGTTATAATTTATCCAAATACACAAGAAACGTACCACTCAGCAAAAAAAATCCTCTCTGGATAATTTTAACAATCGGTTCTTAGTATAAATACGGTGTTCGTTTTTTTAATGGTATATGAATGGAAATCGAAAACTAAAATGTTTGACTATCATATTGAGCCTGGTGAGGATTGCCAGGCATTAATTGTCAATATGCGGAATAATATAAGAAATAAATAAAACGAACATGGACCATCCAAATCCGAATAAATTGAGTAAACACAGATAAAAATCAGTTCGGTTTTTACTTATCCAGGTAGTTATTGCGGGAATCATCCACAGAAGTGTGAAAATTATCAGGCCATTTTCAAAAAGTTTCCAGCCCTGATATTTAATTTCGGTTGGAAGAAGGATAATTGAATTAAAAATCAGAACACCTGATCCGGCAATCCTGCTTACAACTTTAGACCGCTTCATATGCAGAAAATTCAAAGGGGAAATCAATACCTGCCGATTACCGTCTATTCAGGATAGATGCAAGTTTAATGCAAATGGTTGGTTCATTATTCAATAACCCGAACTTCAATATTCCTTCAGAATATGGCCCCAATTTTAGAAAAAATTAATATGAGAATTTATTCCCTTAAAATACTGTTGGCAGGTTTTCTTTTTTTAAGCCTCGTTTCCAATGCCCAGAATACTGCATTGTATTCTTTTGATAAAAGCATTTCAGTTCCGGGTGATGGTGGTTATGACTATGTTTCCATTGATGATGCAAACAAACACTTATTTGTTTCACATGGCGAATCAGTAAATGTTATTGATTTGAAAACTGAAAAAGTAATCGGTTCAATCGATAATATGAAAGGCGTACACGGTATCGCGATAGATAATGAAGTAAACAAAGGTTTTATTACCGATGGCAGGGACAATTCAGTGGTCGTTTTCGATCTTCAGACATTCAAAACGATTAAAGTGATTCCTGTGACTCCGAAAGGCCCGGATGGAATCATGTTTGATCCATTTTCAAAAAGAGTTTTTGCTTTTTGCGGACGTGGAAATGCCGCTTCAGTCATTGATGTGAATGACCTGAAAGAAATCGGAACGGTAGATTTGGGAGGTGGGCCTGAGTTTGCGGTGCCGGATGGGAAAGGAATGATCTACAATAATCTGGAAGACAAAAATAGTTTGAATGTGATCGATGCGGTAACCATGAAGGTGGTTCGTAATTATCCTCTTGCTCCCTGTGGAGGCCCTACAGGTCTTGCCTATGATGCAAAACATCAATTGATATTTACAGGATGCCGTGAAAATAAAGGCATGAGCGTGGTGGATGTCAAAACCGGAAAAGTAGTTTCAACTTTGCCTATCGGAGCCGGTGTGGATGCGGTGGTTTATGACCCGATGACCAAACTGATCTTTTGTTCCAATGGAGACAGCACCACGACTATTATCAAACAGAAATCTGAAAAAGAATATGCAGTAGTGCAGACGCTGTATACGAAAGTGCGCGCAAAAACTATGGCACTGGATAAGGATACCCATAAGATTTATCTGAGCGTTGCCGCCTTTCAGCCCGGCACAAGAAATATTATTCCCGGAAGTTTTGAGGTGCTGGTATACAAGATGAATTAATGCAGGGAAATTGACTTCAGCTTTTAATTGTTAAAAACTTTATTTATGAAAAAGATTATTTTTATTTCAATCGCCGCTGCGCTTTTTTGTTTGAAAGGACTAGGACAAAAAATCCGGGACTCTGAAGTGCCTGCAGCTGTTAAGACATCTTTTGCAAACAGGTATCCGGGGATTTCTGCCAAATGGGAAAAAGAAGATGGGAATTATGAAGCGAATTTTAAAAAAGATGGTAATCAAATGTCCGCCACGTTTCAACCTGGTGGAACGTTTTTGGAATCCGAGATAAGTATTAAAGAGTCAGCATTACCCGCAGCATCGCAAAGCTATATCCAGGCGAATTATAAAGGGAAATCTGTTAAAGAATCAGCTAAGATTACGAGTGCCGGTGGTACCATTACCTATGAGGCTGAAATAGAGGGCAGGGATTTAATATTCGACAGCAGCGGTAAATTTTTGAAAGTGGAAAAGAATTAATCATATTTTACACCCTGTTGAAATTCAACTATATAGGAAAGTACGATTCGTAATCTTACGATGAAATCGAGTGTTCACGCGCTTTCGCCTGAGCCTTCTTTGCCATACATTTGATATATCCAATCCGATGAAATAACCGATCCAATCCGAAAAAAACCAGTCCAATCCTTTAGAAAGACATTTAAAATCCTAGTTTTTTGAATAACCGCTACTGTCAACTAGCGGTTTTTTCTTTTTTAAAACCTGGTTATTATTCAGGTCTGCATATCCTTGAATAATTGCGGGGTGTGCTTCACTTCTATAGTCTCCCCACTGGTTAATTGGATCCTGGTTACCGTCGTGTTGCCAAATTTTGCGATGATAATATGGGATTTGTTGATCAGAACAGGCACCCCCTGTATATCTACTTTTATAAACTGGTTTGCCATAAAAAAGATTATTGTTTGGTTGAAATAAAACAACCCAAAGTAAATGCAAAAAATGTTCGCCAAAATATACTGATCCTGAAAATTAAAATATATTATTACTAAATAATTTAGTATACTTGGGTCTTCAAAACCTGCCATTGCCTTTCTATAAAATCACGATAGGACTAAAAAGTACGGAACAAAAAGATCCAAAGCAGACCATTTCTGTTGTTAGAGAATTCAAAGAAACAGATCTGGACAGGATATGGCATATACTCAATGTAAAATGCGAAGAGAAATGGGGGCGGAAGTTAAATGCTTTTGATTGCGTAAAGATTTCCAAGAGATCCCCGGATTACAGGAAATATATTCGTGACAGACAACAAAAAGCTTTTAATCAGTATGATGATATTTTGTCCCCGGAATACACATTGGTTCCCACAAATAAATCTTCTATTTCCGTTAACAGCCCGCAATCTGTATATGGACAATACAGGAATAAAAAATGACTCATTTATTTCTTTTAGATGGTAAAATATATTCTTTGAAAAAGTACTTCCATGGCATGGCGATCATTGGAAGGAGAACCCATAAAAATGCATTGGTCATGCCTTCCGCAGGTGAACCGGTTAATTGATTTGATTTCCACAAGGGATAAGCAACTATGATCAGCCAAAGCACTTTATAAAATATTTCTAACATCACAACAGGCAGCATTTTCAATGGGTGTATTATTCCTAAAATAGCTAATACTGAATATGATGCCCAGATACACCAGGCCATAGCATTTGAAGGATTCCATGTGCCTTTAAAACTGAGAATATGTGTCCATGAATCCTTTCCAAGAAACACAACCATCAATATAAACATCAGTCTTAAAAGATAAATATTGATTCTGGGAGCTCCATCCCAGTGTTCGTAATCAGATTTAAAAATATTTTTGATACTGAATGGTGTTCGCTTTTCTGAGATTTCCATGATTGATGTATAAATTAAATTGGTAGTGAAGGTAGATCTTTCGGGTGCAGTACACGGATATAATTACTACCGGATAAGTATTTAAAAAGTTTTGTAACTTTTAATTGGTTAAAATTATTTAACTATACCAAAAATTATACAGCATGATTTGTTATCGTAAGATTAATCTAATCTTTTTATTGCTGGTCGGCTTACATGATCTTTATTCACAAGACATTTATAATCCAGTAAAAACAACCATAGTTGCCAAAGACTCTGGTTTTATATTGCTAAGAGCCGGAAAACCTTATTTTATTAAAGGGGCAGGAGGTACCAGTTATATAGACCGTTTGGCAAAATATGGAGGAAATTCAATTCGTACCTGGGATAGTAAAAATGGAGAAGAAATATTGAGTAAAGCGTATAATGTTGGATTGACAGTAACCATGGGTTTAAATGTAGCGCGTGAGCGTCACGGTTTTAATTACGATGATACAATAGCAGTAAAGCAACAATTAGAAAGTCTGCGACAGGATGTTCATAAATACA
Organism: Bacteroidota bacterium; assembly: GCA_013287475.1. GTDB lineage: Bacteria > Bacteroidota > Bacteroidia > Chitinophagales > Chitinophagaceae > Puia. The sequence continues at coordinate 53,737 of JABDDT010000010.1, read as the reverse complement.
AAAACTATCCGGCCTTATTAATTTGGGGTATAGGCAATGAACTTAATCTGGAATATAAAAACCCCAGAGTCTGGGATGCAGTAAACAATATTGCCAAAATGATTCACCTGGAAGATCCTAACCACCCGGTTACTACGATGCTGGCCGGAGTAAACAAAAGAGAGATTGAATATATAAAGGCCCGTTGCCCGGACCTTGATTTGCTTTCCGTGCAGGTATATGGCGGATTGGCCAGGGTACCGCAGACATTGCGTGCTGCCGGATGGGAGGGACCGTATATGGTAACTGAGTGGGGGCCTACAGGCCATTGGGAAAGTATGCAAACTCCATGGAAGGCATCAATAGAAGAAACCAGCAGCCAAAAAGCTGCAGTATATAAAAGCCGGTATGAAGCATCAATAAAACAGGATACGCATTGTGTTGGATCATACGTGTTTTTATGGGGACAAAAACAGGAAAGAACTCCTACATGGTATGGCCTTTTTACTGAACAGGGAGAAGAATCGGAAGTTATAGATGTGATGCAATATTTATGGACCGGTAGTTGGCCTGATAACAGGGCGCCTCATCTGGATTCCATGTTGCTAAACAATAAAAAAGCAAGCGATTTTATTTATCTGCAACCGGATAAAGATTATTTAATAACCGTATTTGCGTATGACCCAAATCAGTATAAAATGACCGCGCGATGGGAACTGCTTCCAGAAAGCACCGACCTTAAAAATGGTGGTGACCGTGAATCACGTCCACAACCCATTCCTGCATCAGTCGTTGAAAAAAACGTACATGAAGCAGTTTTGAAAACGCCTAAAATGGAAGGTCCTTACCGTTTATTCTTATATCTAAGCGATGGGCATAACAAAGTGGCTACGGCTAACATACCCTTTTATGTAAAATCAGAATGAGGTAAAATCAGAATGAGCTCAGAGCCTGAATCAGCGCACGCATATTGGGCACGCCGATCCCGGTTACTTCATCATATCCTGGTCCTGCCTTGAATGCACCATTGCTTCCGGCCAGAATATCGCGGAACGAATTCGTTCCGATCAAAGGGTAAATCAATGTATTTAAAAATGGCAGCATGGGTTTTCCGGCGTTAACCCTTGCTTCATTGATCAGTGCACAAAATGCTGCCCACACCGGCGCGCTCCAGCTGGTACCTCCGATCTGTTGAGACTGGCCGCCAAGAATAACAAGGGCTCCAAAGTTTGGATCTGCCGTGAGACTGACATCCGGAACGAGTCGCTTTGTGCCTGCAGGGACACCCTTACCTTTCTGCCATGAGGGCCGGTCGAAAAAAATACTTTGCCCGCCTCCGCCGCTTGTCCAGCCGGTTTCTTCAGAGACAGCGCCGTTCGCAGCCAGCACAAGTGAAGTGCCTCCGACACCGATCACACAGGAATCAGAGGCAGCATATTCTACCTGCGTGGGCCCGTTACCGTTATGACCCGAATCATCAGGGTTCGATCCCGCATCTCCGCTGGATACGAAAACATTTACGCCGGCAGCAGCAAGCCGCAGGTATTTCTGATGCTGGGTAGCTACTTCACCCGTTGGTCCTCCCAGGAATGTTTCACCCAAGCCCAGACTGATGGATACCTGTCTCATTCCCGCGAAATTCCCGATGTCAGTAAGTATATTGTCAAGTGCGTTGTCAAGATCTACAAAGTCCAGCGATCCGCTGGCATATATCCGGATATTTGCTCCCGGAGCAATGCCACTTGTCCATTCTGTATCCAGTGTTTCTTCCCCCTCGGCCGTAGGAAGGGTTGCATTATTTACATTGATTTCCTTAATCTGATCCGCCGTTACAGATAGTTTGTTTTCTTTCCAGAAAGCGATCAGGTCAGAATCTGCAGGAACGGTATCGATCAGAATCGCAATAGTCTGCCCGCTTCCCGTAACGTCCAAACCATTGGCATTATAGGCTTTCAGAATCTCAGCAATATTATAAGGTGGTGCGTTCGAAATATTAGGATTCAGTTTTTGTCCTCCCTGCGCGGACATATTTGTAAACTTCCTGTTGTTTCCAATGGGTGCTCGAAATGAGCGATGTTTGTTCGCATGACGGAAAGGTTGCAGACCGATAATCGCATGCACACTGTTCGCAACTTCCGATGGAAGACTGGGGGCATTTTGTGCTGCCGTATAAGTAATACCTTCACGCGTAACGCGTACCATTTTTATCTGCAGGCTTTGTTCGATCAGCGAGACTTTTGCACTTGCATATATGCCGGTTCCGTTGGGAGAAATTTTAACATCAAAGTATCCTTCTGCGTTCAGCCAGTTTATAAAAGCAGTGATATCAGTTGCCGGAGGAACATAGGTTCTTTGCAGTTCGGCCGGTGAAACCACTTCGCCTCCAGCCACTTTTTGTTCCAGTGTATCCTCGAGATCTTTTGGCATGGAGAGAGAAAAAACGATGCGCATTATTTTTTCATAATCCTCCGGCCTGGCGAAATTCATCATGAAACCCTGCGGAGTCAATCCCTCCCTGTCAGGAAGCGGTGTTACGCTGTCCTGAAATATTTTACGACCATTCATAATATACCTCCTGTTTTTTATTTATAAAGAGTCAGGATTTTGATTTTTTACTGCGGTTGGGTCGTTAACTAAAGGTTGGATATAATATTAATATAATCAAAGAATCAGCCATTCTTAACAGATTAGAAAATGCTAGGTCTGCTGTTCTTTACCTGAACAAGAATTACACTATTTCAGCGGTGTTAACAATTGACCGGATTGTGAACCTCACATAACGGGTATAAAATGGTCTATTTATTGGAAAATATTTCCCACAGAAGGAAGAAAAATGATTGGAAAGCGATTATTCAAGGCTGTTAGGAGCTGGCATTCAATTTGAACATCTTATTCCGGTTTTTCATAGGATATTGGATTTTATAACGGGCTGGATTTCTATCCGGCCCTATTTTATTTTATAAAGGGAGGTTACAAAAGATGACGTTGCGGTTACCAATCAGAAAGAATTACTTCTGATGGACAAAATGCCAACCAATATCGAAAATGAATACCAGAAGCTTGCCATCGATACCATTCGACTGAATGTGATCAATGAGAAAGTATCAACCGTAAGGCTTTCCCTTAAAAATAAGCCTGAAAAGGCCATTGTACGCAGTTTATACAGGACCAGCTTGCGGGTAGCTGCCATTCTCCTTCTTGTAGTTGGTTCTGCAACCCTATATAAATTTATAGCTACGAATGACCAGTCGGTTTATGACAGACAGTTTTTAAGCTTTGAACTCACAAATACCCGTGGAGCCCAAAACCGCGAATCAGAAACTGAGGCATACAGAAGCGGGAACTGGAATGAAGTAGTAAAGATTTATCGCAGTGGTAATAACAAGTCAAATAAAAATACTTTCCTGGCTGCCATGTCTGAAATGCAATTAAATCATTTCCAGGAAGCCGTTACCCTTTTTGAAGAATTGCTGTATACAAAATCTGATGATCATTCATTTCAGGAAGAAACAGAGTATTATTTGTCACTCGCTTACCTGATGAATCATCAGGATCTTAAAAGTATACAGCTGATCAATAAAATTAAAGCAGATCCCAATCATACTTATTATCCCCTGGCCATTAAAATATCGGATATCGATATGAAAATCATAGCGTTAAAAAATAATCGTAAATAAGGTTACATATGGAAGCGCGGCGGTTACCAAGTAGTGAGAGATCCTTGAAAATATAATAATGAAAAAACCATATAAAATCCCATAACCAGCGAAGAACCCGTACCCTGTAAACCATCCAATCCTATCTAAAACATCCATCCAACTGTGAAAACTAAAGTCGGCGTATCCTTAGAAAACTCTGAGTAGAATTTAGACAACGTGATTTTAAATATCCAATAAACCGTGAAAAAGCGTCGACTTTCTTTTTTTATTTTTCGAAATTCCTGTACAGGGCAATTTTTATTACATATCAATAATTCAGGTGGCCCCATATTTGAATTAGAATAGTTAAAACATTCATATGAAAAAGGTAATCTTCATATTCATAGCGGCCGCTGCCGTAGGACTTCTTTTAAATTCAGAAAAAGGCACTAAAACATTGAAAAAACTTGCTGAATCCCTGGATGATATCAAGGACAAAGCGCTGAATGATATGAGTAAGCTGATCGACAAAAGTAAAAAATGGGTAGCGTAGCGGTCATATTTGGGACGGGGCAAGAGAATTGCATTATTACAGCAAAATGCAATTTTTATGACGAAAACAGACGTGCCATTTAATTTTATGGACAAGACCTACGAGGCAGAAGTTGAATATTTCGAACCACCCGGTGTCATGCCTTACTATAAAGTTAATATTGCAGATCCCATTCTCCAGGATAAATTTGGTTTGGTGCATAATTTTAAAGAGATCAGAAAAAACGGATGGATCGTTCTGGAACCGGCACTGGATCCCCAGGGCAAATACCATTCTTATTTCTGGACCTGTTTGATGGAATCCTTATATATACTCCTGCTGAATGAGGAGACGGCTTTGCACCAATAGCTTAGTTATCATCATCAATCAGCAATACACGATTTGTTCGAATCATTTTTGGTGTTTAGGAGCTGACTTTTCGACTGGCAGGACAACTGAAAAAACCGATCCTTCACCCAAAATGGATTTGGCACTGATCGTTCCACGATGATTTTCAACGATCTTTTTACAAATGGCGAGGCCAATCCCGGTTCCCGAATATTCATCACCCGTATGTAGTCTTTGAAAAACTTCAAATATTTTCTTTTCATAAGCTTCATCGAAACCGATTCCGTTATCCCTGAAATCTATTTTCCAGATTCCATCAGACCCGGTTGTGTTTATTTCTATGGAGGGTGTATGATTTGGTTTTGCATATTTGATTCCGTTATCAATGAGATTAATAAACAATTGTTCCATTTGAGTCGGACTGCAGAAAATAGTTGGCAGGTATCGAACACTGACCAAAGCATTTTTCTCTTTAATAATTTCGCTTAAATTATCGATCGCGAGATGGGCAATCTCATGCAAATTCGTGTTCTGAAACCCGTAATTACCTTCTTCTGTTTGCGCATATTTTAAAACCGATTCAATCAAAACCTGCATACGACTGCTTTGTTGAGAAATCTTTTCGAAATATCCTAATGATTTGCCTGTCAACTGTCCTGGATTCATTTCCACAATCAGATTTGTAAACATTTGTATTTTCCGAAGGGGTTCTTTCAGGTCGTGACTGGCGATATTGGCAAACATGGTCAGATCGTGATTTTTTCTTTCCAGTTTTTCATTTTGGTTTTTTATTTCCATCTGCGCCTTTAAACGCAATGCGTTTTCTTTTTTTATCTTGAGAAATGACCACATTAATATTGCAAAAGCGATAACAGAGAATAAAACAAAAAAGGTGATTACTCTTTCGTTGTCTATTTTTTTAAAGAAGGTTCTTTGTCCCAACAAGCTATTTTCCTCCGCCTGCATAACTATAACCTGGTGATGGATGGAATCCATGATCAGCTTTCCTGGCAAAGTAAATCGGGCGAATGGATAATTATTTGAAATTTCGAATGAATCCAGCAGGATATGCAGCCTTGAAACGCGGGAATAAATAAGAGCTCGTAGAGTCCCGGCATTAATAACCTGTTTTTCATTGTCAGCCACCAGTGAATCCAGTTGATTCAGGCTGGTATTAAGGAGGGTTTCTGCGTGATTGATATTTTTGAGGTATGCAACGTCGTTACTTAGAATATATCCTCTCTGGTTGGACTCTGCTTCCAACAGCAAGCCGAAACATTTTTCTATTTTTAGTTTGACCTCATACGTATGGGCAATCGAATCCTGTGCTTCTTTTTCTTTCTGGAACCACACCAGGGAAAAGATGGCGAGCGAAAGCAAAAACAGGGAGGATGCGATAAAGGCCCAATAGTTAAAATTGGCTGACCATTTATTTTTGGCTGGTTCCATTAAAACTTATGATTTCCCGTCAGGCATTGCCTGTAAACAGTCTGACTATAAGCCATCGTCTAATTCGCCTTACCAAATTCGCCATTGGCGGTAATGGTGATTTCATCGCTTAACATCGCGGATCCGGCCTGCGGGGCAAAATTGAAATCAGATCTTTTCATTATACCTGTCAGCTTGAAACCCGCATCATCCTTTTTACTCATGGGGTTAGTGACTGTACCGCGGTACCAAAGATCCATGGTAACGGGTTTGGTGACACCATGCAGTGTAAGGTCACCGCCTAATTTATAATGATTTGTTGAAACGGGTGTAATAGAAGTGCTGGTAAATGTCATTGTCGGGAATTTGGCAACGTCGAAATAGTTCGCACCTTTCAGATCATTGTCGCGGTAATCTACATCGGTGTTTATTGATGCGGTATTAACCGTTAACTGAAATTTGGCGTCGCTGAAATCTGGTTTACTTGCAACAATGGTACAGGTAAAATCTTTAAATATGCCATCCACATCAGATACCATTAAGTGGGTTATAGTAAACCCAAGTTTAGAGTGCATTTTATCGTTGGTCCAGGTAGTTTGAGCGAATACACCCAGGCCGAAAAAAGTGGCTGTTATTAACAAAATAGTCTTTTTCATATTTGCTATTGATTTGTTTTATTTATACTCCAAGTTAGCCATTAACGCGTAAAAAGAGTATAACAGCGGCGAGGAATTTCTGTGGATAAATCTCCCCGCCTGAAGCCTTAAGCGACAGTCCTGATAATATCCTTTATCTTTTTTAGTCCAAATGGCTTGGGTGCAAATTCGAGTCCGGCAGCTTCTGCCTGTGACTTTAAATCCGGTGAAGGATCTGCGGTAATCAACACAATTTTCGCCTCATCAAAATCTTTACGGTTTTTATTAAAATAGTCGAGGCCAGTGCCATCCGGAAGATTGTGATCTAGTAATATAATTTCAGGATGATCTTTTCTCAAAAATTTAGATGCTTCGAACAGGGTATGGGCACATTCGATTTGAAAGGATTCCCCCTTCAGCATAAGGATTACAAGTGCACAGAAGTCCAACTCATCGTCCACAATCAGCATTTTCCTTTGTTGTGACATAATTTCTTTGGTTAAATAACCGTGCCGGGCCTGGCATTGTTTTTTCATCCTCCTATCTCTCTAAATAAATCAATATGAAAAGGATATTGCCCATACTTATTTTAGCCAGTATCACGGGCTTTTTTGGATCTGCGCAAACCATTTCGCTGACAGGATATGGCGGATATACTTTTCAGGAAAGATTGAATTATGGCAATGCTTATGGTTATCTCAATGAGAGTGGTCACTGGGGTGTTTCGCTCGAGGGAATCAATGGACGCGGGGACGGGATTGAGTTGCTTTATCAGCAGCAACCTACTCATGTACCGGTCTATTATCTGGCATTACCTAATACTCAGGCCAATGCAGGAAAAGATAAGACCGTCATGTCTTATCTGATGTTAAACGCCATGCATCATTTCATGATGGGTCCTGTAGAGCCTTACGGGGGCATCGGTATTGGCGCAGGATTTATCAATAATAAATCCTACAGCAATGAGACCAGGTTTGCCTGGGATGCGAAACTCGGTCTGAATTTTAAAGTTTCACCTGCAGTTGGCATAAAAGTTCAGGCGCAGTTATTTTCCATCATTCAGGCCGCGGGCGGTTCTTTTTATGTTGGTCAGGATGGTTCTGTAACTTCGGTTACTTCCTATTCTTCGATTTACCAGTTTGGTTTTAGTGCCGGCCTTTGTTTTAATTTTGAAAATGCGGATTGAACAATTAGCAGTCTTTTTGAATCTTTTCATCCGATTCAAACAATAAAAATTGCCAAAGGATTTTATTGAGAAGCTTATTCGGAAAGGTAAAAAATCAAAGATCCCCGGATCGGTTGATCCCATGCTTTGCACGCTGACAAGAGAGGTTATTGAGGATGAAAAATATCTTTATGAATTAAAATGGGATGGCTACCGGATCATTTCTTATGTTCAAAAAGGAAAAGTAAGAATGGATTCAAGAAGTGCGCTGGATTATACCCACAGATATCCCATTCTTTCCAGGGCGCTCAGTGATCTCGGTCGAGATCTGGTGCTTGACGGCGAGGTAGTCGTATTTAACGAAGAGGGCAGGCCGGATTTTGACGCCCTGCAAAAATATAATGGTCATGATACGCCTTTGTCTTATTGTCTGTTTGATATTTTATGGCTGGATGGTTTTGATTTAAAACAGATGGCTCTCATTGAAAGAAAACAAATCCTGCAGGAATTATTAAAAGGAAACAAAATCCTGCGTTATAGTGATTCTTTTGATAATGGTCATGAACTTTATCAGTGGGTGAATGAAAAAAACCTGGAGGGTGTGGTAGCAAAACTGAAGAGCAGTGCTTATGTGCCGGGTGAACGCGGAGAGAAATGGTTAAAAACACCTACGCGTAAACGCCAGGAATTTGTGATCGGGGGATGGGCAGAATCCGATAAAAGCCGTTCTTTCCGCTCCTTATTATTTGGTGCCTATTCCAAAGGTAAGTTGCAGTGGATTGGACGCTCCGGTGGCGGATACAAGGACAAAGAAATGCCCGGAATTTTAAAGCAATTACAGGCCCTGGAGATCGCTGAGTCGCCTTTTGAAAATAAAGTACTCGATACAAAAGGCGCAAAGATGCACTTTGTCAAACCCAGGCTTGTTGCCAATTTTGAATTTGCTACCTGGACAAAGAATGGCCGCATCCGGAAACCCGCCACTTTTCTTGGCTTTCGAAAAGATAAAAGACCTGAAGATGTGGTCAGAGAAATTCCTACATCAATCGCTGTGATTGAAAAAGAAATAAAACCGCGGAGAAAGAATAAACATCTTTAGAAATTGGTGCCACACCCACGATTACGATATCAATTCATTTCACTTCCATCAAAAGGAAATGCCAGGGCTTTATTTGATTATTCCCTTATATGCATTTTTTGCGAAATAGCCGGAGAAGGCGCCAATAAAAGCTGGTATCAAGGCTAACAATGAGCCAAAATTATGGGTTGATATTATATTGAATAAGGGAATCCAAATACCTACTGCTAAAGCTATTAACCAGGTGCTTTGTGGTGATATAAACCCGCAAATAAATGCGGAAATCAAAATCATGAGTGCGGAGATTCCGGCATCATCCCAATGGGGTCTTGTATCTATGAAGGCAATAGAAATCCCGGAAAGAATGCCGATTGTCAGGGAAGTTAAAAAAAGTGGTTTAATTTTATTCATTTGAATTCAGGATTCTTCAAAAAGACCGAAAAATAAATGTCAGACACATTTAAAATTAGTTCTTTTTTGAGGTATGTAACATAAACTGAGTTGGAATTTCTATCGCATTGGATAATATTACATGAAATCAAAAACCAGGCTTCTTCGCTTATTGGCATTATTCAGCGTGATCGTTGTTGCAATTGTTTCGGCTGCATGTACTTTGCGGGCCGGATCGAATAATAAATCTGCACTATTGAAAATATTATTTTTAGGATGGGTTTTATCTCCTTTTATAGCACTCGTCTGGGTTGAATTATATTCCAAAGCTTACCTGTCAACTGCTAAAGTATGGCGCTATTTCTTAATGCTTTTTATAGCATTATTTTCGGCGATTGCCTATATGGTAAAAATGAAATTACCGGGTTCAAAACCGGCATTTATTTTCTTAATAGTCCCTTTCGTTTCATGGATTCTTGTGGCTGTGTTTTTTTTAGTAACAGGGAGAAAAAGTAACAAACCTCTATGAAGTATATTATTTTCCTTTTAATTTTTTTTCTGACGGCCGGTATCGTTAAAGCGCAGAAAATATCTTCTGATACGATCGGGCAGAAAATATCTTCTGATACGATCAGGCATAAAATCTCTTCAGATACGATCAGAACGGGGCATCGAATACGGAAGGGAGTAGGTAATATGGCAGCTCCCGATCGAAAAAAAATCGAATACTTCAGGGATACAATCAGGCGCGAACGCAGAAAATTTGATTCGACGCTTTTTAAAAATAACAATACCGTTTCGACGAGTGACTATGCGGAAGATCTTGGACGGGTTTACCAGCTGCTAAGTAAAATTCCCGGCGTTACTGGTTCTTTCGTAAAACTTCAGTCCATGCATGAGTTTATGGATCAGGGTGATTCAACACTGGATTTACTGAAGGAAAGATTGTATGAGAGCGACCGGACATTCAATATCCGGAATCTGCAGATGTTTAACACCCTGCTCGACGAGCTGGACAAAAACACGGCTTATTATACCCTCTATCTGAGGGAATATGATACAGCACTGAACGTTGTGAAAAAAGAAATAATCGCTTTGCAGAAAGATACCCTGATGCTTAAGATATTCAGGGACTCTTCTTTGAAAAATTCATTCGAACCACAGCTGCAGCAATTAAAAATCAAGTGGAGGGAAGTTGACAGTCTGGTTGCTGAGAACAGCAAGGAAATAAATACGTTGAAATCACAGGCCTCCGCCCATGTGATTACAATCGGGGAATTAATTTCCAGGGTGGACCTGGAATTGCAAACAGGTGCATCAGCCGCTTTTGGGAAAGAGCGTCATTTTTTATGGGAAACAGGTTCGGGAGAGGAAAATCATTCAGATGATAATTTTAAAGAATCATTTGCAAATGAATGGCAGCTAGCGGGGATTTATTTTTCTTTTACGGGCAACAGATGGATATGGTTACCTGTTTCGGGATTGCTTTTCTTTTTTTGGATTTGGTGGAATTTCAGGTACCTGATACGCAATAATAAATTGCAGGTGGTTGAACCCTTCAACTTAACTTTTATCCATGCGCTGCCTTTCTCCGCTGCCATGATATTTGTACTCAGTCTGGCACCTTTCCTTGATTTACACGCTCCCAGTTTGTATATAGAGACCATAGAATTCTTTCAAATGATCGTACTCAGTGTTATTCTTTGGAAACACCTGGGCCGTCGCGTATTCTATGGCTGGTGTATTTTCATATTCTTATTTTTCCTGTTGTTCTTATCCAGGGCTCTCATGTTACCCCTGGATATGCAGCGGTGGGTAAACTTTTTTATCGAGAGCACTGCTTTTATATTCAGTTTACTGTTTTTTGTACGCTACAAAAAAAAGATTGAAAAATGGGTATCTGCAGCCATCGGTTTGTACATGATACTGAACTTTCTGGCTGTCCTGACGAATTTATTTGGAAGGGTAACCCTGTCACAGATTTTCGGATACACTGCCGCATATTCTTTTGCGCAAACTATCAGCCTCGCTGTTTTTGTAAAGATCATGGAAGAAGCATTTTTGCTTCAGATCCAAACCAGTCGCACCCGGAAAAAATATCCGCAGGCATTCGAATATAGCACCGTCGCGAAATCCCTGAGGAGACTTTCGATGATCGTTGCCATACCCTTATGGCTCATTGTTTTTGTTACAAGCATGAACCTCTTTGATGCTTTAAACGATTTTATTATAGATTTCTTTACAACCACGCGCCAGTTGGGTAATTTTTCTTTTACTATCGGTGGAATGGTTCTTTTCATAGGCATCATATGGCTGGCGAATTTTCTCCAGAAATACATCGCATATTTTTTTGGTGATATTGGTGATGACTCTGCCTTCGATGACAGAGGACAGCGTTCCAGGCTGATGATCACACGTCTCATTTTATTGATAGCAGGTTTTTTACTGGCCGTAGCTGCTTCGGGACTTCCCGTAGACCGGATTACAGTTATACTTGGCGCACTCAGTGTGGGTATCGGTCTGGGTCTGCAAAGTATTGTCAACAATTTTGTTTCCGGTGTTATTTTGATTTTTGACCGGCCTCTCAGAATCGGAGACACCGTTGAACTCGGTGATAAGAAGGGGAGGGTAAAAGAGATTGGAATTCGCACCAGCACACTGCTTACAGATGAAGGGGCTGAAGTGATCATTCCAAATGGTGATGTACTTTCCCGTAATATTATTAACTGGACGCTGAGCAATAATCATATCAGGGAGTCACTGACATTTTCAATGGAAAAATCCGATCATTCAAAAGACATATCTGCAGATGCTATTAAAGACATCGTTTTGAAAAATGAAAATGTGCTCTCAGAAAGAGCGCCTGATATAACAATAACGAATCTGAATTCAAAAAATATGGAGCTGAAGATTTTATTCTGGACCAAAGAATTCAATAAAAGCAATGCCTCTGCAGAAACTATAAAAGCGGAAGTATATCAGTATTTGGAGAGCAAGGGGATTGTGGTTTTATAATCCGGTTCTTTTGGCGGTCTCCTGTGCCACCAGCTGGCAAGTGATGATCCGGTAATATTCATGGTTGGTCCGAATACTGCCGGCGCCAGACCGACGGTTGCCAGTTTTCCCATGGTTAATGCAAGCCCCGAAGCAAGTCCGCCATTTTGCATACCGACTTCCAGTGATACAGTGCGGCAGTCTTTTTCACTTAATCTGAAAAGGCGCGCCGACCAATAACCCAGTATATATCCTGCTGTATTTTGAATGAATGTTACGAGAATTAATTTCAGACCGACTTCCAGCAAACTGTCCCTTCCTGCTGCCGTAATAATGACGATGATGAAACCGATTCCAAACATGGAGATTTTTGGCATGGCTTTATCAATAAATGAAAACCGGCCTCTTACGAATTGATGGAATATTAATCCGGCAGAAATGGGCAGGATTACAATTTTGGTAATATCCCAGACCATCGCCCAAAATTTAATTTCAATAAACTCACCACCGAGAAATTGTAAGAGCAGGGGAGTGAGGAGTGGCGCCAGCATGGTTGATACAGCAGTTACAGTGATTGAAAGAGCCAGGTTTGCCCGCGCCAGGTAAGACATTACATTGGAAGCAAGGCCGCTGGGACAACATCCGATCAATATGATGCCGGCAGCTATTTCCTTTGGGAACCTGAAAATACTGGCGAGTAAAAACCCGAGAAGAGGCATGATTGTATAGTGACAGAAAATACCAATAAAAACACCTTTTGGGTTATGTAATATATTTTTGAATTCTTTGACACTGAGTTCCGTTCCCATGCCAAACATTATAATTTGCAGGAGAGGAAGAATAAGTCCTGATAATCGAAACCCTCCGGCTTTTTGAAAATATGCCGGATAATACATTGCCAGGCTTACTGCAGCAAAAATCATCATGGTAAAGGAAAATCCTTTTAAGAGCCGGGAGCTGCGAAAAGCAATCGCAAGCAAAATGAAAAACCCCATTAATAATAATCCGGCATAAATAAAATTTCCAAAGAGAAAAAAATATAAGTAAACGAATAACAAAACTAAAGCAGCCAGAAACAGGAAAAGCGTCCTTGTCATGTATGAAATGTTTTAAGAGATCAATTTGATTAAGGAAGGGCGAAAGCCATATAGATTCCACTTGATTTCAATCCCCTTCCTCCTCCTGCTGCAATAACCAGGTACTGTTTACCATTTATTTCGTAAGTAATGGGAGTAGCAAATCCGGCTGCAGGAAGCGGAAATTCCCAGACAACCGCTCCGGTTTGTTGATCAAAAGCCCGGATTTTTTCATCCCTGGTTGCCGCAATAAAAACAAGCCCCCCGTCTGTTACGATCGGTCCTCCATAGTTTTCCGTTCCGGTAACAGGTATGCCTTTTTTAGTCAGTTCCGGAAATTCACCAAGAGGAATGCGCCACTTGTATTCACCACTGTTTAAATCAATGGCATTGAGTGTTCCCCAGGGAGGTTTAATGCCCGGGTATCCCTGCTGGTCAAATATTTTCGTCCAGACTTTTGCGCGCCATGGGGGCAGGTAGGGGAAATCAGTTTTCTTTTTATTCCTGTCATTCATTTGTTTAACAGCGCTCAGACTTTTGTCGGATTTTGTTTCCTGATCATGGAGCAAAAAATGAACAATGGCATTTCGCTCGCCCGTTGTAAACTGCGTGAAAGAGGGCATTCTTCTGCGACCTTCCCGGATGATCTGATCTATTTCATTTTCCTTTACATGTTTACCTGTTTGGAGAAGACCTGGAATTTCTGCACCATTTCCTTTTTTATCTTTTCCATGACAGGATGAGCAATAAGTGATATACAAATTTTGCCCTTCAGGAAATGATTCCATTTCCTTCAAATGTTTTGCTGAAGATTCCATTTGAAGTTTCCACAATCCATTATTTGTATTTTGAAAGAGGATGCCTTCGGAGTCAATAGCATTTCCTCCCCATTCTGCTCCTCCGCTATAACCAAAAAGAAGGGTTCCTTTTTCGTTGGGGGGAGTGAACTTGTTGGCATGTTCAGTCGAATCAAATATTTTTTTTACATAATCATGTGATTCGGCTGAAATATTTGTGATATCCTCTTCATTAAAAACCTGCATGGAAAATGGTAAGGGCCTGACCGGAAATTTCTGAAAAGGCCATGGATGTTCGCCGGGCAGTCCTTTTGAAGGAACTTTTTTTTCTTCTACAGGGAAAATGGATTTTCCCGAATCACGATCCAATACATAGATCAGACCATCTTTGGTTGCCTGTACAACCACCTCTGTTCTTTTTCCTTCATGAACGATCGTAGCTAAATTTGGCGGACAGGGAATATCACGGTCCCAGAGATCGTGATGGATAATCTGGTAGTACCAGTTCAATTTACCAGACGCTGCATCCAGCGCAAGAATACAATCTGAAAATAAGTTTATTCCAGCGCGTTCACCGCCATAAAAATCAGAACCCGGAGAACCTGTACCCAGATAAACAACGCCTCTTTTTTCATCCACGGTTAAACCGCTCCAGTTATTAGCGGCTCCCACTTTTTTATTCGCATCTTTTGGCCAGGTTTCATAACCCGGTTCTCCCGGCTCAGGTATCGTATGAAATACCCATTTCAATTTACCGGATATGACATCAAAACCACGGATATACCCGGGGGCTGCATCTCCGCCTTCCGATACTGCCGAGCCAATGATCAGTATATTTTTATAAATGATACCGGGCGTTGTTGCTGCAACATAGAGGTTGCTTACATCATGATGAATATCCAGGCCTGTATGCAGATCAATTTTTCCGGATGTGCCGAAACTTTCTATCGGAAGACCGGTTAATGCATTGATTGCATAGAGTGTGGAACCGGCAGAATATAAAATCCGTTTATCTTCTCCGTTTTTCCAATAGACAACTCCCCTGCAATAAGTAAGTTTTGGGATCGTGTTTTTAAAAGGATCAAATTCCCATATTTTTTTTCCGGATTCAGCATGAAGTGCAAATAATTTTAATGTGGGACTGACAGCATACAATATATTGTCAACCTCAACCGGCTGGCATTCCATTTCGGAGCTTTTCATCCCGGTGCGGAAACCGATGGATGTATCTGAGTTGTAGATCCAGGCAACCTGTAATTTTTTTACATTATTAATATTGATCTGGGTTAAATGGGAATACCGGTTGCCTTCTTTATTCCCGCCATAGACCGGCCAGTCCGATTGATGAAGGGATCTCTTTTTATCTTCCTCTCCGGAAAACCGGCAGGATGATGAAATGAAGAAAGCTGAACAAAGAACAATTGATATTAATAAGTGTACATTTTTTAGTTGAATCATTGCGGCTGTTTATTGTGGACGCGGAGCAGATAACCGGTGAATCACGGTCTTATAATCGTTCCGTCGCGTTTTCTGATTGTCCAATGACCTGCCTTGTTATTTATCGGATATTTAGCCGCCATTTTTTCATCAATATCCACACCCAGTCCCGGTACTTCATTCACATACAGGTATCCTTTTTTTAATACGGGTGTGCCCGGGAAAACTTCTATGAGTTTATCAGAAAACTGAATGGATTCCTGCACACCAAAATTCCAGATGGCAAGATCGATATGACACTGAGCAGCATGACCGACAGGCGAAACATCACCCGGTCCATGCCAGCCCGACTTCACGTTGAAAAATTCTCCGAGTCGCGCAACTTTCATTGCCGGAGTAATTCCTCCGATCTGGGAAAGATGACAGCGGATATAATCAAACGAATGATCGGCCATATAACCTACAAACTCATTTTGATTGTTAAATAATTCTCCCATGGCAAATGGTACCGTTGTACTCGCACGCAACTGTTTAAACCAGTCCATATTTTCCGGGGTCACAGGATCTTCTATCCAGTACGGATTATATTCTTCCAGTCTTTTACACATATTGATCATATTCATGGGCTGGACCCGCTCATGTGTATCATGTAACAGTTCTATACTCTCGCCACATCTTTTTCTGACTTCTTTAAACATTTTTGGAACTGCCTGCAGGTAAGCGTTTTCATCCATAAAATCATCCGACGGAATTCCAAATCCTGCATCCTTGAAATCCGGTTTTTGCGCGAGATATAAGGAACCATATCCGCCCTGCTGAATCCGTACATATTGAAATCCCTCGTCGATATATTTTTGGACATTATCAGAGACTTCTTCAGGTGACTTCCCATCTGCGTGAGCATAACAATCAACTGCAAAGCGGGATTTACCGCCCAGTAACTGATATACAGGCATATTGGCTCTTTTTCCTTTGATATCCCACAAAGCCTGATCGAGCCCGCTCAGCGCGTTGTTCAGTACCGGCCCGTTTCTCCAATAGGAGCTCACAAAAAATGATTGCCACATATCTTCTATATTGTCCACATCCTTACCAATACAGAAATCCCCCATATAATTATTGATGGCAGAAACAACTGCTTCTGCTCTCTGGGTGAATGTGGCGCAGCCGAGTCCATACAGTCCCGGTTCGGTTGTTTCAACTTTAACGACAACCAGGTTAGCTCCCTGGGGAGCTGTGCCGATAGCTTTTACGCTTTTAATTTTTAACGGAGGCAGGCCTGCATTGTGTACTTTATTTTCTATTCCTGCTGCTTTGAGTGAAGGGATTCCCCCTGCAATTCCCAGGATGCCGGAAGCAGTTCCCAATCCTAAAGCTTTTAGAATGGACCGGCGATTTAAAGAAGAAGAAAATTTGTTGGAATGCATTGTTTTAATTCTTGTTGTGGTGAATGAAGCGTCTTTAAGATGTAAGGATGCAATAAACAGGATGGAGATTAACCAGGCCTTTAATAATCAATTAATATCAGGATTATTATAATTAACACAAATGTTAATCGATTATTAGTAAGTGGATTAATCGCGGAAAGGTATTTTGTACCATTATTTTTTTGGTCTAAGCAAGAGTAGATGATCCTGTAATATATTGGCTCTGCTCCACGGGGAATGTCTTCACATTCCCCTTTTCATTTGATTGAATGAGGGAGAAGATTTAAAAAAAACTTATTAAAATAGTTCCAATTAATGGATTTATTAATCAATTATTAGCGATTTCGTTAAGGCCTTACCGCGTTATTTGTGTCTTTAATCACCAAAACCATTGCTTAATATGAAAAAACTTCCTTTGCTGGTACTGCTGGTATTTGGCCTTAGTATTTACGGGTTTGCCCAAAACCGGTTGATAAAAGGTAAGGTTACAGATGATCACGGCAAGGCCCTGGCAGGGGCTAGTATAACTATTAAAAATACTGCTGCTTCCACTTTATCGGACTCATCCGGGAATTTTGCGCTGTCTTATTCGGGCAATGCGAAGGCTCAATTGGTTGTGACTTTCATAGGTTATCTGAATACTGAGCTATCCATCGGAAATGGAAATTATTTTGATGTACAGCTCAAACAAAATGCACAAACATTGAATGATGTGATTGTAGTAGGATATGGAACGCAAAAGAAAAAGGACGTTACAGGCGCAATCAGTGTGGTTAAACCAGATGAACTGGGAAACAGGCCCATTGTAAAAGTAGAACAGGCACTGCAGGGAACGGCGCCAGGTGTAGCCGTTCAGAGTACCAATGGTATGCCTGGAACTCCCTTGAGTGTTCGTATCAGAGGTACCAATTCAATTACAGGATCCAACGAACCATTATATGTTATTGACGGATATATCGGCGGATCTATTGCCAGTATTAATCCGGGTGATATTGAGTCGATGGAAATTCTGAAGGATGCTTCGGCAGGAGCAATTTATGGTTCAAGGGCATCCAATGGTGTTGTTATCATAACAACCAAATCGGGCCATGAGGGAGCTGCCAGAATAAATTTGAGTGCATGGTTTCAAAAAGCCGAAATAGCAAAAGATCTTGATTTGATGGATGCTTACGATTTTGCCAATACGGTAAATATTCAAAATGCAGCAGTCGGTCTTCCTCCCGGTTTCACGTCAGCACAACTCGACGGGTTTAAGACCAATCCCGGAACAAACTGGCAGAAAGCACTGCAACAAAAACCGCTGGTGCAAAACTATGAAGCTTCTGTTTCCGGGGGAAGTTCTCACATGAGTTATTTTGTTTCATTTAATTATCTGGATCAGCCAGGCCTGATTCTTAATCAATATTATAAAAAAGGAAGTTTAAGGTCAAACCTCGATTTCAGAATAAATGATAAACTGGATCTTAAGTTCTATATAATGACTGCCATTCCATCGAGTAGGAATACGGCCTATGTCGGTGATACAGGAGATCCATTTTCTTCAGCGGCTTTCTGGGATCCGACTAAACCCGTTTATGATCCGACGACCGGAAAACTGACACTCACCTCCAATTACGGAACATTAAGTGTCAGCCCTGTGGCACAGGCTACCAATCAGGCAGTTGATGCGAACTCTATCGATGCGGTTGGTACGGGTGTACTGACATATCATATTTTGAAAAACCTCACTTTTACTTCATCCAACTCTTATGAATCACAATGGGGATGGACCCGTTCACTTTTTGGATTGGGTACCAGCCAGACAGTGATCAATGGTTTATCATCCGGATATGCCTCAGGAAATACAAACTGGTTAAGCGCTTTTCAAACCAGTAACTTCCTTACTTATAATTTGTTGACTGGTGACCATGCACTTACTCTGACCGGCCTGTATGAATATTCGCAGGCAACAAATCAGAATATCAATGCCACTGCATCCAATCTTTCCACCTATGCCCTTGGATATTATAACCTGGGTCTGGGTCTGACACAGCAAACGACTTCAGGATACTCCTCGAGCGACCTGCAATCATTCATGGGAAGATTAAATTATTCTTACAAGGATAAATATCTTCTTACAGCCAGCATCAGGGATGATGGTTCTTCCCGGTTAACAACCAAATACAGTACGTTCCCTTCTGTTGCTGTAGGATGGAATGTGTCGAAAGAAAATTTTATGGAGAACTCAAGAGTTTTTTCTGCTCTGAAACTCCGCGCCAGTTATGGAGAAACGGGTAATCAGGGAATACCACCTTATTCATCTATACCCGTAATCAATACAAGTAATGTTGGTTATTATTTTGATGGCAGCACACTTTCCATATCTACACCGCTCGGAACGCCGGTTGCAACTAATCTCGTCTGGGAAACTACTTTGCAAACCGACATCGGTTTTGACGCCTCGTTTTTAAATAACCGGTTGAACCTCTCGGTAGATGCTTACAATAAAAAAATATCCAACCTTTTATTCAGTTACCAGACGCCGGCTTATCTGGGTGGCGGGAGCTACCAGCGTAATATCGGAAGTATTCAGAACCGCGGTATCGAAATTGGAATTTCAGGAAATCCCCTGAATCCGCATGCAGGAAAATTAAAATGGACAACCTGGTTCGAAATGTCCTTCAATGATAATAAAGTATTAAATCTGAATGGTCTCGATAATGTTATCGTCAGTGGTATCGGACAGCCTCAGCAGAATATTTCAATTCTGAAAGTTGGTTCTCCGCTGGGAGAATTTACGGGTTATCAATTCCTGGGAACCTGGAAAGCAAGTGAAGCAACTGAAGCAGCGAAGTATGGCAACAAACCCGGGGATGCCAAATACACGGACGTGAATGGTGATGGTGTCATTAACCAGGATGATTATCTGCCGATCGGAAACGGCATACCTAAAATGACCTGGGGTTTCATCAACGATTTTAACTACGGAAATTTCACTTTGAGCTTCATGTTTGCAGGACAGAACGGAGCTCAAATATTTTCACAAACGATTGCATATACTTGGGGTCAGGCGCCTGGTACACGCAATGCGACTCTTGAGGAGGCAACGCAGATGTGGACTCCTAAAAATGAAACAAATGTTCCCGCTTTCAGCACCACGGGCAGCTGGCCTACCAACAGCAGCCGGTTTGTTTACAATGCAAACTTTGTAAAACTCAAAAATTTATCTCTGAATTACAGCATTCCGCAAAGTGTTTTAGGTAATGCAAAAATTCACAGCGTTGATGTATATATAAGTGGACAGAATTTATTTACCATCACCAAGTATCCCGGTTATGATCCTGAGCTTACCAATGCGCAGAATGCGATGACCCAGGGTGTGGAAATGGGAGTCATTCCGAATCCGAGAACCTATACCATAGGATTCAGGGTTGGATTCTAACATTTAAAATCGCCTGAAATGAAAACATCATATATAAAAAATAAGAAAATGAAAATAAAAGTCTTCATAACATTTATAATCATCGCCGTAGCTTTCCTGGGATGTTCGAAACTCAAAGAAGATCCCAAGGCAACGCTTACACCGGGAAATTATTTCCAAACCCAATCTGATCTGGATGCTGCGGTTACCGCCATCTACCAGGGAATGGTCGTGGATGGCGGCTACGCCTTCGATTTCCACCTGTATTCTTTTTTTGGTTCAGATGATCTGACAGCCGATCCAAACCTCGGAAAGGCAGATCAGAGAAGTTTTGATCAGTTCAATGCGAGTTCAGGTAATAACGCTATAGCGCACAGTCAGTGGGGTACACCATGGGGTGCCATATACCAGTGTAATAATGTGCTTGCAAATTATCAGAAAGTCTCCAGCGATGCAGCCTCAAAAAACGGAGCCGCAGGCCAGGCCTATTTTATAAGAGGCTGGAGTTATTATCTTCTGGTAAGAACATTCGGACCTGTACCCGTAATAACTACCGAAGTCGGACCTGACTACAGGCCCGCAAGAGATTCCGTCAGCGTAGTTTACCAGCAAATCGTAAGTGATCTGCAAATGGCCGCCAGTCTGCTTCCCACCAGTTTTCCCGGACAACCGGGGAAGGCCACTCAAAATTCAGCCAGATCCGTTTTAGCTGATGTATATATGACCATGGCAACATGGCCATTGAATCAAACCAGCAATTATTCAATGGCAGCCACTGAAGCAGATTCTGTGATTCAGTCCGGACAATATACGCTGGTTCCCGATTATGCGCAGGTATTCCAGACGAATAATAATTCAGAATCTATTTTCGGTTTGGAATTTAATGTCAGCGGCGGAAACCCGGATCGTTTTTTTGGTGATTGCTCCATGCCATGGGAAGAATATGGGTTAGATGGAAATTTCGGATGGGAAGAATTCTATCCTGAAATTAATTTTTACCTGGGGGCTCCGGTTTGTAAAAGAACGGATGAAGAATTTTATACTACACTCAAACTTCTCCAGCCGAATAAAACATTTCTTCTTGTTCCCTACAATTCACCTTTGACCCGGAATCAGCATCCATTCTACAGGAAATTCAGACAGGCGATTAATAATGAGGGTTGCCTGGAAACAGATTCAACGCTCATTGCCATGAATCCAAGCACGAATAAAACAAACGATGTGATCAGGTATCCACAGGTATTATTGGATTATGCCGAAGCATCTGATATGGCTGGCAGCGGACCAACTGCAGCAGGGTATGCTGCGATAAATACTGTCAGGGCCCGCGCAGGCGAACAACCGCTGACGGCGGGTCTTAGCCAGATAGCGTTCAGGGATTCTGTGGTGTACGAAAGAGCGTATGAATTTGCAGCTGAGTGGGGATTAAGATGGTTTGATATTGTCAGGCTTCAATTACTTCCGCAAATTGTAGCAGCGAGGAATCCTCTGGAGAATCCGATCAGTCCGACTGTTGTCCTTCAAAACAAATACTACGCACCTATCCCGATAAATGAAATGCTCAAGAATCCGCAATGGACCCAGAATCCCGGATATTGATAATATAAAATCCTGTGAGTGAAGTTTAACCATGCATAACGTGCATGGTTAAGCTTTTTTACGGAGGGGAATTAATTCAATTGTTTTTGACGGGATCCTATTGCAGACTTGAAAATTTTCTTAATGATCAGTTTATTGTTTAAGAACAAGACAGTTGTTTTATCGGTACTGCTTTCTATTCTATCGGGATTTGTAAATGCCGGTAACTTTAAAAAGACTGATACCTCGGCACCCAAAAACAACCTGCTTCAGTACATCGACCCTACCATTGGAAATGTTGCGCAACTGCTGGAGCCGACGCAGCCAGCTGCTTATCTGCCGAACCAGATGATAAGAGTTTATCCAATACGGAAGGATTATCTCGACGATCAGATAGCGAGTTTTCCACTTACTATCGTCTCACACAGGCTGGGCGCTGTTTTTGGAATTCAACCCACGGTCAGGGAGATCAGTGTGTCGAACTGGAACCAGAAAATGCCTTATGATCATGATCTTGAAATTACGAGGCCCTGGTATTATTCCACTTATTTACTGAATGATGAAGTAACAGTTGAGTTCTCACCAGGCCGAAAGACCGGGATTTACCGGTTTTCATTTCCTCAGGGAGAAAATAAATCACTCCTGTTTAGTAATTACAGTAATGGCGCTTCTTCATTTCACTTCATTTCTGCCAGTGCAATTTCCGGAATGGAAACCTGGCACGGAGATGTTAAGATATATATGTTCGGAGAATTTTCCTCTGAAGGGAAAACAGGGTTTATAGAAAATGGCCAGCCGAAAAACGATCATGACATTTCCGGCGAATCAGTTAAGGCCTATATTAATTTCCCTTCAAACTGTAAATCGGTTGAATTCAGATATGCGATCAGTTTTATCAGTGAGCATCAGGCGAAGGATAATTACATGCATGAAATAAATGAAAAAAGTTTTTCGAAAGTGAAATCTGATGCAGAACAAAAATGGTCTGATCTGATTTCACAAATACATGTTGAAGGCGGAACAGCTAGTCAGAGACGTTCCTTTTATACTGCTTTATACCGTTGCTCTGAAAGAATGGTTAACATCAGTGAAGACTCATTTTATTTCAGCGGATACAACGGAAAAATTAACAAAGATGCCAGGGCATTTTATGTTGATGACTGGTCATGGGATACATATCTGGCATTACATCCGCTCCGGATGATTTTACATCCTTCCCTGGAAGAGGACATGCTTCAGTCATATGTTCGCATGTATGAACAAAGCCGCTGGATGCCTACATTTCCTGTCCTGTTTGGCGATTATGCCTGCATGAACGGATTTCACTCTTCCATCATTTTTTTGGATGCCTACAGAAAAGGGCTGAGAAATTTTGACATCCAAACGGCTTATGAGGGCATCAAAAAAAATGCGGTTTCCGCCACACTGTTACCATGGCGTAACGGGGAAAAGACAGTACTCGATGATTTTTACAGAACCCATGGTTATTTCCCGGCACTTCCTCCCGGTACCAAAGAGACTGTAGACCAGGTTCATCCTTTTGAAAAAAGGCAGTCGGTCGCTGTAACACTGGGAGCATCTTATGATGACTGGGCGGCTTCCCAGCTGGCGAAAGAACTGGGGAAAATGAATGACTATGAACTTTTTTATAAATGGAGCAGGAATTACCTGAATTTATGGAATAAGGAACAGATGTTTTTTTTACCGAAGGATGACAAAGGAAACTGGATAAATATAGATCCGGCATTTGACGGAGGCCAGGGTGGCAGGGATTATTTTGATGAAAATAATGGGTGGACATACATGTGGCAGGTGCAACAGGATATTCCCAGCCTGATCAACCTGATGAATGGTAAGGATGCATTCGAAACGAGGCTGGATAAATTATTCCGGGAGGACCTGGGCCGTTCAAAATATGCGTTCTGGAGTAAATTCCCGGATGCAACAGCATTGGTAGGCCAATTCTCCATGGGGAATGAGCCGAGTTTTCATATTCCTTACTTATATAACTATACCAATTCTCCCTGGAAGACGCAACAAAAAATCAGACTTCTTTTAGACACCTGGTTTAAAGACGACATATTTGGAATTCCCGGAGATGAAGACGGAGGCGGTATGTCAGCCTTCGTGGTTTTTTCCTCCATGGGATTTTACCCGTTAACACCAGGGATCCCGGTATATACAATTGGCAGTCCGGTTTTCAGTAAAGTGACGATTTCATTGGAAAACGGAAAAAAATTCACGGTTCTCGCACATCATTGTTCTCAGATAAATAAATATATACAAAGTGGTCGCTTCAACGGGGTTCAATTAAAAACACCCTGGTTTACGCATGATCAACTCATGAACGGCGGGACGCTTGAATTGGAAATGGGACCTAAACCAAATAAGAAATGGGGAGTTGAGGGAGACGGGGTTGTAAAAAATAAATAGTGTAAAAGCAGCACAGATGATCAAAAGATTCATGATGTTTCTGGCAGGAAGTTTCCTGATTTCAATGGTTTGTGCACAGCCGAAATACAGCCAGAATTCTTCCTTTGAAACGTTTAAAGGACTGATCATGGCCGGTTACCAGGGATGGTTCAATGCCCCTACCGACGGGGCTAATATGGGCTGGAATCACTATGCGAGGAACGGTGTGTTTGAGCCTGGAAATTGTAAAGTTGATTTTTGGCCGGAAGTAAAGGAATATCAGAAAGTGTATGAAACACCATTTAAGATTGCTAACGGACAACCGGCTTATATATTCAGTTCTTACGATAGTCAAAGTGTATATGTTCATTTCAAGTGGATGAAAGATTATGGAGTGGACGGCGTATTTGTTCAGCGATCCGTGACCGCCATTAAAAATCCTGAAAATCTTAAGCACGACGATCATCTTCTGAATAATGCGCTGAATGCGTCCCGATATTTTCACAGGGCCATTGCTGTTATGTATGATTTTTCGGGCGTGAATGAAGAGAATAAAGACTGGCTGGTCATCATCAATGACTGGAAACACCTGGTAGACAGTTTGAAAATAGCTTCACGCGGACCGCATCAGACTTACCTGTATCATCGCCATAAACCTCTGGTGGCTTTATGGGGAGTCGGATTTCCGGACAGAACAAATAATTTGAAATCTATTGAGAGAATAATAGACTTTCTAAAATATGATCCGGTTTATGGTGGCTGTTCGATACTTCTGGGCGTACCGGCTTACTGGAGGGATTTTGGAAAGGATACTGAAAAAGATCCTTATCTCCATACTTTAATTCATAAAGCAGATATTATCCGACCCTGGTTTGTCGGGAGATTTAATGAAGAAACTTATCCTGTGTTCAAAAGCAGGATCAAAGATGATATCATATGGTGCAAACAAAATAAACTGGATTATGCACCCGTGGTTTTTCCAGGATTCAGCTGGCACAACATGCATCCTGAAAGTAACAAGGCACCGATCTCCCGCAACCGGGGACGATTCTACTGGCAGCAGCTTTTTGGAGCTATAGAAGAAGGTTCGGAAATGATATATATTGCCATGTTCGATGAAATAGATGAAGGAACAGCCATTTTTAAAACTTCAAAAAGTCCTCCTGTCGGGCTTAGTACATTCGAATCGTTCGAACCGGAAATTCCAAGTGACTATTATTTATTTCTGACAGGAATGGCCGGGAGGATGTTAAAGAAAGAAATCCCATTGGATGGAAATATTCCTTTACCACCTTTGCCGGATAAATAAAGCAGAAGGGCCGTATAAAATGCATTATGAGAGAACCATATTGTTGGTATTTGCGCTGATTCTTTCACTTCATATTTATTCTTTAAATGTTCATGATACACGTGTGTCAAAAGCAAAATATTCACCTGAAGCAGATACCATTATATCAGATGGCAGCAATTTCCAAAAACAATATAATCCTCCGGATCAGGCTATGGAACCATTTTGCATCACGGAGGATAAATCAAATGGATACCTGCTTACCGGAGACTTTTACAAACCATCTGTAAATAATATTGTAACGAGGACTACTTCTCTTTTTCATATTGACGGAAAAGGTTGTGTGGACTGGTCAAAAGCGATGACTCCGGGACAGGAAGAGGTTATACAGTTTGTCATTTCCACATCTGATTCAGGATATCTAGTAAGCGCATTTCCCTTTCAGTCGCAACAGGACAATTATCCCCGTTACTTAAATATTTTTAAACTGGATAAATCGGGGAATAAAGTTTGGGCACATTCCTTATCCGACGGAACCAATGTGATGAACTATTTTTCTGCTGTCTGCGAAACATCGGACGGGGGATTCGCAATAGAGATCGGATCTTTCCCTTTGTCTGGCAGCCCTTCCGGCATTTCCATAATAAAAATAGATCAGTCAGGCCGTATCGTATGGGGCAGAAAACTAAGCGTTGAAAATGATGCTTACTATGATATAGGCGGTATTTTAGAAAAAGGTAATTATATATATGCAACAGGTTCTGTTTATCAGGCTGTGACGCCTTTCGATATCCTGAGATCATTCTTTGTTCAGCTGGATAAAAATACCGGACAGTTAATCCGGACCATGAAAAATGATCCGGCGAAGCCGCCACTTACTTTCCTGGATATTCATAGTTACAATGATAGTTTGCTGATAAATAGTTATTCTCAAAATCAACTCAATGATTTTATTTTTTTGGACAATGAAGGAAATACCGGTGGCAGTTTTTTAGTAAACAATCCTTATGGATCGTTGAATGGTAAAGAAAATATTATAGTAGGGCCGGATAATGGAATTTATTTTTACCAGCCATCCGGAATATCCGGATCAGCACACAAGAATATAATTATGCGTGTTGATGGAAATAAACAAATCGCGTGGCAGTATGATTTTTCAATATTGAACATGGGTTTTTCAGGATGGAACCAGCTGGCGCCTGCCCCGTCAAATGGAATAGCAGGGATTGGAAGTGGTTTAAATGCCGATGGATTTAATGAGCTTAGTTTTTTGAAACTTGATTCCCTGGGTGCGGGATGTAATTCCGGCGCCACCAATCTCAGCCTGCAGTCAGATCAGATCAGCCTGGTTCCGATGTCATGGAGTCTGAATAACGACCTTTCATTAATGGTTAATGATTTTCCACTGAGTCTGAATGACGAGTCACTTGAATCACGTTTATTATGTCCTCAATATTTAAGTTGTTGCGATTCATCAAAGATGTCAAAAGTTAATTTGCCCTCGGACACCGTTTTATGTTCCGGGTATATTATGAAACTGGATGCAGGGACTGGTTACATAAGCTATCTCTGGCAGGATGGATCAGTTATGCAAACTATGGATGTTGCTGATTCAGGCACTTATTGGGTGAACGTAACTGATCCAAATGGATGTTCTGATACCGATACGGTAAGGGTTGGTTCCATTGAACCGCTACCCGCTTCTTTTTTGCCGGCAGATACGACCATATGTATCGGCGATATCCTGGATATAAGGCCTGTGCGTCCTTTTGAAATGTATAAATGGAGTACAGGCGGGGTTGGAAATTCGTTACAAATCGGAGAAGCGGGAAAATATTCATTATATGTTGTGGACAAATACGGGTGTGCTGGTAACGATTCCATCCAGATTAAAACAAAATCCTGCCCGATGGAAATATTTTTTCCGAATGCATTTACACCAAATAAAGACGGATTAAATGACATTTTTAAACCAGTTATTATAGCGACGCCTGTGATCTATCAGTTTAAAATTTATAACCGCTTTGGGCAACTGATCTTTAAAACCAGTGATCCCGGGAAAGGCTGGGATGGAATGATTGGAAACGCTGCGCAGGAAACAGGCGCTTATGTTTGGATGTGCACATATCAATTTTCAGGAGGGAAGAAAAATGTAGTCAGTGGTACAGTGATACTGATGCGCTGAATCAGTATGCTTTAATCGCCTGTTCAAATAACCGTTTATTAACGAAACTTCTTTATATTTATATTTTACGATTGCCTATGAGACGGATTGCTTTTTCCATTGCAGTCGTTCTTTTAATTCAAATAAACGGCTACGGCCAGTCTTATGGACTGACTTTCAGCAGTCATGAAACAGTGCTGGAAAAAAGGACTTCCCTGGATATTTCTCCGGATGATTCTATCTGCTTTTCAAAGAATTTTGAATTAAGGTTTGACATAAATTATCTTCCAAAACATATAACCTATTTTGGATATATTCTTCGTATAATCAGTAATGGAGATCATAATATAGATTTGATTTACCATCAGAAATCACATTCTTTCAGGGTTGTCAACGGTGAAACATTCTCCAATATCAGTTTTATGATTGACAGTCCTAAACTTTACAAAGACTGGAACACCATCTCCTTAAAGTTTAACCTGGAGAACCAGACGCTCATGTTCGAAGTAAATAATCAAAAGGCGGGGGAGTGTAATATTCCTCTAAATTTCAGATGTTTTAAATTTTTATGGGGAGCCAATGATTTTGAAAAGTATAAAACCAGGGATATTCCGCCCATGCAGATAAAGGATATTAAGATTTATGAAAATAATACACTGAGATATTTTTGGCCACTCAATGAAGCCTCGGGGAATATCGGGCACGATATTGTAAATAAGCAGATAGCAAAAGTTAAAAATCCGAATTGGTTAAAACCAAAATATCAAAAATGGGAATTGCTGAATTCTTTTACACTAAATGGATATGCAGGCGTTGCATTTGATTCAAAATCAGATAAGGTATATGTTGTGGGCTCAGATTCTGTGATTGCTTTTAATCTAAGCAATGAAAAAGGTTTAATGGAATGGGTTGACAATAAACATGAAAACCTGAGGGTAGGTCATCAGTCAATATTTGATACCAGTTCTAATAAATTATATGATTTATTTATTGACCAGAAAAAAGTCGTTGCATTTGATTTCAGGAACCATCAATGGGAGAGCGATTTTGAACCCGGGAAAATAACAGAATTCTGGCATGCAAATAAATTCATTTCCAAAATGGATTCTTCACTCTATATTCTCGGAGGATATGGCCAGCTCAGGTATAAAAACTGGGTACAGCGTTATTCATTCGCTACTAAAAAATGGGATTCTCTCACTACTTACGGAGACTATTCACCGCCAAGGTACCTTGCTGCGCTGGGTGAGGATCCGACTGGGAAATATGTTTATATAATAGGCGGTTATGGTAGCCAGACAGGCGATCAGATGCTGGATCCACGAAACTTCTATGATATGTTCCGGTTTAATGTAAAGGACAAGTCATTTAAAAGAATGTTTGCGTTAAAACCGGTTGAAAACCAATTTACATTTGTAAACAGCCTTGTCATCGATCCAAGGACTAATAATTATTATGGACTGATTTTCCCCAATGACAGTTCGAACTCGAATCTCCAACTGATCAAAGGTTCGCTGACGGATTCGACATACAGAATTCTCGCCAACAAGATCCCCTTTACGTTTCATGATATTGAATCATTTGCTGATCTGTATTATTCGCCCATCAGCAATAAACTGGTAACGGTAGTTTTAAACTATTCAAAAAGCGATGAACCGCAAAAGATTACTACCATAAGAATATATTCTTTGAATTTTATACCGGAAGCGGATGATGTTATAGTAACTGAACAAGCGTCTGGTGACCATCGCATGATATTTTTTCTTGCTCTTTTCTCCGGGGCATTATTACTGGCAGGTTATTTTCTTTATAGGAGAAAAAAGCGGTTGAGGAATATTATGGACCAAATTCCTTTTTCTGTTCGTGAATCCAATCTTAAAATCGCGGGCAGGACAACTTATCTTCAAAATTCAGAAGAAGAGGAAATACATTCAGCGATTTATCTTTTTGGACAATTCCAGGTTATTGACAGAGAGGGAAATGATATAACGGGACTTTTTACTCCGTTGCTTAAGGAATTATTCCTTATTGTCTGCATAAACACCATACGCAAGGGCAGGGGCATAAGTTCTGAGATGCTCAATGAAAGGCTATGGCATGACAAGTCAGAAAAAGATGCAAAAAACAACAGATCGGTTAATATTGCGAAACTGAAGATTATTCTTGAAAAGATCGGCAATTGTGCCATCAGTAAGGAATCAGGTTCATGGCAATTCCAAAAGCTGGATGAAAATATTTATATAGATTTTGCAGTCTTCAATTCAATCATACAACAAAGCCTGCATCCTGGTAAAGATGATATCAGACCACTGATTGAAGTTATTAAAAGAGGATCTTTTCTATATATGACAGAATACGACTGGCTGGATAGTATAAAGTCTGAAATATCTAATTCAGTAATAGATTTATGTCTTTGGTATATTAAAAAACATGGAATTACCCATGAACCGGAATTTATTATAGAAATAACCAATTGCATCTTTCATTTTGATCATTTAAATGAAGATGCGCTGATATACCAGTGTAAATGTCTGATCATTCTGAAAAGATTCACCCTGGCCAGTAATATCTTTCTGAAGTTCGCAAAGGAATACAAGGATATTTACGGAACTGAGTTGACAAAGACCTTTCACGAAACGATTGCCTGATTAGTTTTCAAATTAAAAAAGAGGTGATTTTCCCAAATTAATTAAATATTAAGTGTCTGGTTAATCAGCTAAATGTTAATTGCACATATAGTATCCTGCATATCTGTGATTATACTTTGATTTGAATGTTTTCAATTTCGAATTTGCCTGTATGGAAAGATCTCTACAAAAACTAGCTTTCAAAACGATCGCCATACTGCTGCCTGTACTGATTTTGATTCTGTTAGAATTTTCACTCCGGATTTTTCAATACGGCAATAATCTGGATCTTTTTATGGAAGCTCCTGACAGGCCTGATTACCTGGTATTAAACCCGGCAGCCGCAAAAAGATATTTTATCAATCCGGCATTTGCCCCTACAGGAAACAGTGAACTGTTCAAAAAGAATAAAGAAAAATCTACATTAAGAATCTTTGTATTGGGAGAATCCACTACGATCGGGTATCCATATTTTCACAACGGGTCATTTCACAGATGGTTATTGTACAG
Source organism: Bacteroidota bacterium (assembly GCA_013287475.1). Lineage (GTDB taxonomy): Bacteria > Bacteroidota > Bacteroidia > Chitinophagales > Chitinophagaceae > Puia. Next base: position 22,834 of record JABDDT010000010.1, on the reverse strand, counting down.
GTTGATGCATGAATTTCCCGACAGAGAATTTGAAATAATCAATTTATCCCTGACAGCTGTTAACTCTTATACTGTGTTCGGATTTGCAAAAGAAGTAGTTAAATACCAGCCTGACGCTGTTATGATATACTCAGGACATAATGAATATTACGGGACATTAGGAGTCGGTTCTACCAATAGTGTTGGAAATAATTCTGGGATCATTCAGCTGGTGCTTAAGTTGCGAAAATTAAGAATAGTCCAATTGTTAACCGGTTTATTTGAAAGGGCAAAGAATTCATCAGACCTGAAGAAAGAATTTTCGGGCCAGACATTGATGCAGAGGATGGTCGCTGATCAACAGATTCAGTATGGTTCATCACTTTATAAAAAGGGAATTGAACAGTTCAATTCGAATATGGATAAAACCCTTGAATTATTTAATAAAAACGGAATTCCGGTATTTATAAGCAACCTCGTTTGCAATGAAATGGATCTGAAACCTTTTGTGAGCATTTTTCCTGATAGTGCGCAGTTACCTGGGTTTAATAAAAATTTCAGAGAAGGAGTAAGCGCCTTTAATACCGGAGATTGGGACCAGGCGGCCCGGTCTTTAAAAGTGGCGGATCAGATTTACGATGGTCACGCTCTATGTAATTATTATCTGGGTAAGCTGTCTTATGGTGAAGGTGATTATATTCAGGCAAAAAAATATTTTATCCGGGCCAAAGATCTGGATGGTCTTCGGTTCAGAGCTCCTTCGGAGATCAATGATGCGATCAAGAAATTATGTGATAAATACAAACAGGCACACTTAGTAGATACTGAGGCAGCATTTGATTCAGTTTCATCAAATCATATTATTGGAAATAGACTCATCCTGGAACATGTTCATCCGAATTTAACAGGATATGCCATCATATCTGATGCTTTTTATAAGGCATTAAAAAATGAGCATATCATTCCTCCGGCGAATACAAATGAAATGAATTTGAAGGAATTAATGCGGACCATGCCTGTAACCGAAGTTGATTCCCTGGTTGGTGTATATAGAATTTCTAATCTTAAGCGAAGCTGGCCTTTCAATGAAGGAATTTCCAGTGATTCTCCAAAAGTTGTTTCTGTCGAAGAAAAAATGGCCTATTCAGTCGTTAATCAGCACAGGCTATGGCCAAATGCAATGGAAGAACTCTATAATTATTATTTTGACATGAAGGATTTACCAAAGGCGAAAACAATTATGGAATTACTGGTCCTTGAAAATCCAACCGAAACTTATTTTTATGATAAGACGGCTAATCTTTACGGTAAGATGGGTTATTACGAAGAAGCTGCTTTTTATTTTAAAAGGGCTTTTGCGATATCACCTACATTTGATTATGCCAAAACATTGTTTGTAATTTACCTCAGGATTGACCGGCCGGGAGATGCCATGCCATATCTTGATTATGCCATTCAGAACAATACTTCTAATGTAAACTTTTTGCCGGTAAGGAAATACGCAGGTGAAATTATCAACCTTCAGAAAGCAATGGCACTGGACTCTTCGAGCTTACCTATATTAAACCTGATTGCAACTAAATATATGACGATGGGAAACAAGCAAGGAGCGTCAAAATATATTGAAAAAATTTTAAAAGCTGATCCCAAAAACAAAGAAGCATTAGCTTTACTTGAGCAAATTAAAAAGGGTTAAGAATGAAAAAATTCAATGGAGGAGGATTTAAAATTTCCAAAGAGCAGACAAAGGAGTTTGGATTGGTAACAGTTTTAATTTTATCCTTTCTGGCTTTGCGTTACAAAGATTACAATTATATGAAAGCGGTTATCGTATTAACTCTTTTAACGTTTCTTCTGCCCATTGTATTTCATCCCTTCGCTTACTGCTGGTTTGGCCTGGGTAAGATTTTAGGAACCATCAGCTCTTCCATACTGCTGGGAGGAATTTTTTTTATCATTGTAATTCCCATCGGACTTATAAGAAGGATTGCCGGATATGATAATTTAAAATTAAAGCAGTTTAAAAAAAGCAGTCATTCGGTTATGACAATTCGTGATCATGTCTTTAATGATAATGATCTCATAAATACATTTTAGATTATTAATTCCCATACTTTATGGAGTTTTTAAAAGAATTATTTCTATTTCTCAGGACCAGAAAAAAATTCTGGCTGATACCTCTTATATTGATCCTGCTGCTGTTAGCTGTACTTATAATTGCTACCGGCACTTCTGCTTTAGCTCCCTTAATATATACATTATTTTAATATGCAATGGCGGAAATCATCCTGGGAATTTCAGCATTTTATCATGACAGCGCAGCAGCTTTAATTATTAATGGTGATATCATAGCGGCTGCCCAGGAAGAAAGATTTACCAGAAAAAAACATGACTCTTCATTCCCGGAAAATGCCATTGCCTATGTTTTGCAGGAGGGGGGAATTCAAATAGAAGACCTGACAGTAGTTGCATTTTATGATAAGCCATTATTAAAATTTGAAAGATTACTGGAAGCCTATCATTCATTTGCCCCAAAAGGTTTATCGAATTTCATAACATCCGTACCGGTTTGGATTAAGGAAAAGATTTACATAAAGAAACTTTTACTAAATAAATTTAAGCAGGGAAAAGGGAAAACCCCTGCCATTTTATTTACAGAGCATCATTTGTCCCACGCGGCCAGTGCTTTTTATCCTTCCCCATTTGAGGAAGCGGCCATATTAACTATTGATGGTGTGGGCGAATGGGCTACAGCGAGTATCTGCGAAGGAAATGGAAATCAAATAAAAGTATTTAAGGAACTGCGTTTTCCGCATTCGGTCGGACTTTTATATTCAGCTTTTACTTATTATCTGGGTTTTACAGTAAATAGCGGGGAATATAAATTAATGGGGCTTGCTCCTTACGGAAATCCAGCATCTGACCAAAAAACAGAATTCAAAAATAAAATTCTTGCAAACCTGGTTGATATCAGGGAGGATGGGTCCATCTTATTAAATATGGACTATTTTGATTTTGCGACTAAATTAAAGATGACGAATGACAGGAAATTAGAATTGCTTCTGGGGTTAGCCAGGAGAAAACCTGAAACAGAGATTACCCGCGAACATATAAATCTCGCTTTGGCCATTCAGGAAATTACTGAATCCATTGTTGTTGCGATGGCGAATACAGCAAAAACTTTAACTCAAAGTAAAAATTTAGTCATGGCTGGTGGTGTTGCTTTAAACTGCAGGGCCAATACTAAAATATTGGAGACCGGCATATTTGATAAAATCTGGATTCAGCCTGCAGCGGGTGATGCAGGAGGGGCGCTGGGAGCAGCTCTGGCGGCTTTTTATATTCCGTCAAAAAAAGAAAGGAAGTTGATTCCAAATACTGATCATATGAACGGATCTTATCTGGGGCCTTGTTTTACAGACAAGGAAATTTTAAATCACTTAAGAAAGTATGAACCGGATTATAAGTATTTTGAAAATTTCGATCATATGCTGTCCGTAGTCAGTAAAAAAATAGCTGAGGGAAATGTTGTAGGCTGGTTTCAGGACAGGATGGAATTTGGCCCGCGTGCCCTCGGAAACAGAAGTATTCTGGGTGATCCCAGGAATCCTGAAATGCAGAAAATAATTAATTTAAAGATCAAATTTCGGGAAGGATTCAGACCCTTCGCACCTGCTGTTCTTCTGGAGGATGTTCACAAATATTTCACTCCCGGAATACCTTCGTTCTATATGCTTTTTGTTTTTCTGTTGCGGGATGAATTCAGAAAATTACTTCCTGAAAAATATTACGATATGAATTTAAGTGAAATGTTGAATCATCTGAGATCCGATTTCCCTTCAATAACTCATGTTGATTTTACATCCAGAGTGCAAACGGTTGACAAGAAAACCAATCCGAAATTCTGGAAGCTGCTCCATGAATTTAAAAAGATAACAGGTCACGGAATGCTTATTAATACTTCATTTAACGTAAGAGGGGAACCCATTGTTTGCAATGCGGAAGACGCCTATTTGGGATTCATGCGAACCCAAATGGATTTGCTCGTAATTGGAAACTATTTATTTGATAAGAAAGATCAAAAACAATTACACCCGTCACTTATCTCCTTATAACCACTGTTTTCGTCAGTGCATAAGATGGAAACAATACATGTATAAAATAAACACCTGCGGGCAGACCCGATACATCCAAAGTTTTTGCAGAAATATTATTGGGAACGACCTGCATTAACTGCCCCAGGCTATTAAAGACTTCAATGCTGTATGAATCATTGCCGTAACGGGTAATGAGTAAAGTACCGGAAGCGGGATTAGGATATAAGGAGACCTGATCAGGTTCACTTCCCTTATTCACCAGGACAACCGGAGAAAAATAAACCCGGCCATCAAAATCAGTATTTTCCAGTTTATAAAATGATTGTCCGCTGAGAGGATTGTCATCAAAGGTTTCATAGAAACTGTTGGAAGCAGAATTGCCTTTACCATTTACACGCGCGATGGTTTCCCATTGCAGCCCGTCTTTTGAGCGCAACACCGTGAAATAATCATTATCTGTTTCAATGGCTGTTTCCCATTTGAGATCCACACGCTGACCGGATAAATTAGCTGTAAAAGAAACCAGGGTGACGGGCAATGGTGAACTCACCGCATTGACTGATCCCATATAAAATGTATTCGAAAGATTGGCTACTGAAAGACCGGTCCGGTTAACCTGCGGATTGGAAACAGTTCCTGCATTTACTCCGGCAACCCCGACCACACTATTTACCAGCGTTAGGCGCAGATCGGAGACGGCGCCGATAAGGCCGTAATCCGTCCCCTGTATCTGCATATTATATAATCCGCCGGCAAGACCTGCGGTTGACATTGCCCAGTTTAAATCTTTTCGAACTACAACGGTAAAAAGTCCGTCTGCAAAGGATACAACTGAATTGGTCGTAGCATCATTATATCCTACCGTGACTGTACCTCCGGTTGTTGGACCCAGCAGAGGCGCGGAAATAAATATGGGACGGTAATCAACAGCAGTTCCCATGGGAAAGAGACCCGCGGCAGATCCGGTGGCAATCGTGCCGGTTTTGAACCAGCGGATAAAAGATCCGGTATTGATGATGGTTCCTGAGGTCCTCGTGAGTGTTCCATTGTTGACTGCAGTGAGTCCAAGTGTGAGGGAATTTGTATTCAGATCAATATTACCGGCCGTCATAGTTAATGTTGTTGCAACCTGTACATTATTTTCTAACTGAATACCAGCACCAGAATTATTGACGATGACATTTGTAAAATTCTCACCACCCGGCGTTGTGATGGTTTGAAGGGCAGTCCCATTAAAATTTATCGTGCTGGTTGCTTCATTAAAACCCAGGGTTCCCCAGTTAGTCCATTTCCCTCCGAGGTTGATTGTATTGGAAGCCGCAGCCAAAACCGAAAGTCCGCCAATGGACAGATTGTTATTAACAGAAAAATTATTTGCAAGTGTGCTGGTACTTGCAGAAAATGTGACATTATAAAAATTCATTCCTGCGCTTGTAATCGTGAGATTGTTACCACCAAAAACCAGGCTGCTTGTATTTGTTGTTGCATCGACCGTTCCACTGATATAAGTCCAATCCCGGCTCTCTGAAATGATCCCGCTCATAGTAAGAACTCCTGTTGATTTCTGAATGGTTATAAAAGGCATTAATCCCTGAGAGGCGGGAGAGTTTCCGGAAAATAACTGGGATCCCGCTCCATTGATCAGTATCAGCCCCGTACCTCCACCCGAAACGGAGGTATTATTAATCGAAATATTACCCTGTGCCTGGATGGCGGTAGCACCTGTAATCGTTGTGTTTATAAAAACGTTGAATGCTCCAATGGTAGACAGGGTTCCGGTTACGGTAAGGATGGTTCCTGTATTTACATTGGCTGTATTGTTGTTATTGCCTTCAAACGTTACATTGTTAAGGGAATGGCTGCCGGTTAACGCAAAGGCACCGCTCCCCAAAGGGCTGGCAAATACCACCGTTGAATTATTTGTTGTAACATCCAGGGTTCCGGCAGTATAGGTCCAATTACCCTTAACTGTAATGAGTAACGGAAACAAAAGAGTTCCACCTGGTTTATTGATTGTAATAGCAGGTAAACAGTTTTGGTTTATCAATAAGGAGCTGATGATAGATTGGTTGACAGCTGAAACAAATGCGATATCCGAAGTTCCGCCTCCCGCTCCTGTATTTGTTAATACAAGATTGCCGTCCAGGTTATACGTTCCGGTATTCAGGGTGATATTGCTGGAACCGATCATGTTTATATTTCCAAGTACGGTCACCGTTGTACCGACAGCTGTCGTAAAAGTCCAGTTATTACTGCCATCGAATGTGATATTATTCAGGGTATGCGTGCCCGTTATATTCATGGTGTTATTAAAAACCACCGTTGAGCTATTGGTTGTAGCATCGATGGTGCCCGCCGTATAAGTCCAGTTTCCCCTGACAGTCATCAGCGTTGGAAGCGTAAGTGTACCCGAGGGTTTACTGATCGTCACCGCCGGAAACCTTCCCTGGTCGATGACACCTGAAGTGGTGATTGTCTGTGCACCGGCGCCGTTGATAAGGATCGTACCGGTGCCGCCACCGGTTATATTTGTGTTGTTGTCAATGATATTTCCCTGCACTGCGATCGTGCCGGTGTTGATGTTGATCAGGTTCCCGGCATTTTCCAGATCGAGCGTATTAGTGGCCGTAACCACACTGGCCGCTGCTACAGTCACTGTTGTATTTCCTGCTGGCTCGATAAATAGATTGTATAAAGAAAAACTTCCTGTAAAAGTTAAATTATTAACGACATAGCAGTTGGAGGTACCCGGTGCCATCGTACCTGCCGTGTATGTCACATTCGCAGAGAATGAAATATTGCCGAGCAATGAAAGGGTTCCGGTGAGTTTGTTGATATTCAAAATGGGTAAACGACTTTGGTTAACGGTGATCGCTGTTCCATCCAGGTTTTCGGCACCGGCCCCGACGATATTGATTGTCGCCGATCCACCTCCTCCGTTTCCGGTATTCGTCAAAATAATATTTCCATTCACATTGATCGAGCCTGTATTCAGCACAAGATTACCTGCTCCTGCCATGGTGAGGTCTGCCGTTGCAGTAATGGTGCTGGCAATCGTCAGGGTTAACAGTGAGGTGTTGACAGGGAATGAAATACTGTTGAATGTCAGGGTACCGGTGATTGAATAGGCGCCCACATTTCCGTGCGTGAAACAGAAAGTGGATGTACCCGGGTTAACTGTTCCGGCGGTATAGGTAAAGTTGTTGGAGACAGCAGGGAAATTTACCAGCGCCAGCGTTCCTGTTGTATTTATATTTAACTGCGGAATCGCGCCGGCGCCAGCCGTCGTACTTCCGGTAAATGTCTGAGCACTGTTTCCATTGATATTGATCGTTGCATCACCTCCGCTACCCGTCGCTGTATTTGAACTGTTGATATTTCCTTTTACATCGATGATACCTGTCATTATATTATAAAACTGCGTACCCGTTAGATTCAAACTATTTAAGACCGTGATATTACCAGTGCCAGACAAAGTATAGGTGTTCGCGCGGCCAACAAACTCCAATATAAAGAAAGTGGGATTGATGCCTGTCAGCGCAAGTCCGCCAAAACTGTTCAGCCTCACCGTTCCGGAGTTGTGCACAAAGCCTGCTGCCGTAAATGCAGCCGTAGCTCCATCTACTTCCAGGATTCCGCTGGTGGATGTAAATGCCGTTCCATTGAGTGTAAAAGTGGTGCCGATGGTAATATTAGCTGAACCACCTGTGAATGTTCCGCCGGAAAAACTGGCGGCATTGACCGTTGTAATGGAATTCGTTCCCTGGCTGATCGTGCCTGAATATCCGGTGGCAACCGTGAAGCTTTTTACTGAAAAAGCCATATCGATTGTGCAACTGCCTAAACCAAAACCATCGAAATTGACATCGTCTCCAACACCGGGAACAGATGCGCCACCTACACCGCCTGATATGGCTGACCAGTTGGCCGTATTATTCCAGTTGGATGATGAGGCTGAAATCCAGAATCGGGCAGCCTTTAAATTTTGACAAAAGAATACAGAAAGAAGAAGCAGGACTCCCGCATATAGCTTATTCATGGATGATGGTTCGTAAGTATTCGGAACGACTTAGTACCGGGTATATTGCAGAAGGTAAATAAATAATGAATATTAGCCAGTGCTGGTAAGGGTTTACACTTAGTAGAAAACGCCTCTTATCAGAAGAAGCCCTGACTGAAAGCCATTCATTTCTTTTTCTTTTTTGTTTTCCGGCTTTTTGCTGCAATGCGTGTTTGTGTATCTGAACTGTATGCCAACTCCTCTTCATTGAACCTGTTATCTTTGTTAAGGGAATGTGGAAAATTTACACGGGATTATCGTTGCCAGATGCGGCATAAATGATATCGGGTTGTTGTTGGCACAGTTTTTTATAGTATTAAAAGCAGGAAAGAATTATTTAATCTTTGACGATATAAAGATCGTTATTACAGTGCTGCGTATAGAGAAGCCCGGAAAAGAATTACTGAGTGACAATAAATTACAAAAGACCGGAATTATGAAAAAATCTCACCCGTCAAAACCTACAATATATCTGGCTGACGATGATCCTGATGACCGTGAATTATTAACGGAAGCATTTCAGAAACTGACAGATAACCATCATATAAAGACTGTAATCAACGGAAAAGAACTGATTGAATCTTTATCGGTTATGGATGACAGTGAGCTTCCATGTGTGATTGTGCTTGATTATAATATGCCAGGATTGGACGGCAAACAGGTCCTTGCTTTTTTACAGAATAGCGAGCGCTACCAGCACATCCCTAAAATTATTTATTCCACGTCCAATTCATTAAAAGATAAAAAAGAATTCTTAGCCATCGGTGCCAGCGAATACCTTACTAAAGCGACATCATCCAAGGATATCTTACATGCAGCCAGGAAAATACTTTCCTATTGTGATACTGATATCATGAAATCGGCCTGATCCATCAACCGTTAGCCAATAAACTTACCACATGCAGGAACAGAATTACAAAAACCACCGGAAGCTTGACCCTCTTTTTCACATAATATTATTAGCAATTATCATCTACCTGTTTGTCCAGTCAGTTATTAATCTGGTTGATACATATTCACATGGTGGTAGCAGGCAGCAGGCTGTCATGTTTTTAATGATAGCTATGGCTTTTGCGATCAGTTTTGCTAAAATCCGGACATTCCCTCTCAAGGTTCAGGACCGGGCGATCAGGGCTGAAGAGAATCTGAGATATTATATCCTGACGGGTAAACCATTGGATAAGAAGCTGACGATATCCCAGATCATCGCTCTGCGCTTTGCTCCGGACCATGAGATGGTGGGTTTGGTGGATCGTATTGTGAGGGAAAATCTAAGCAATGATCAAATAAAAAAAGCGATTCAACATTGGCGTTCCGATCATCACAGAGCCTGATATGCTTTTAGTTTGTCTTTCACTGTATTATTAGAATTTTTAAAGAATACTTTAAATACAATGTGAATTAACAAAAGCCACCAGATGGCTATTAATAAACCTCCCAGAACATCCGTTGCATAATGTACGTGTAAATAGATTCTGGACATCCCTATAGAGAAACCCAAAATTGAGAAAATGACAGTACAGACCCACCGGACAAAATAACTGAATTTCAGTTTCCAGATCAGATATATAATGATTCCACAAAAAATAAACCCTCCCAGCGCATGCCCGCTTGGAAAACTATATCCGCCGGCTCCGCTTACCAAATGCTCCAGTGGTCTGCTTCTGTGAAATATCCATTTTAGTAACCAGCCTAATAGTAATCCACCAAAGGCGGCAGTGAAGATTTTATAGACTAACAATGCATAATTTTGTTTTGAAAGATAGGTGAGGACTAAAATATACGCAGGGATTAAAAAATTACCGGTTCCAAGTATTGTTACTAGCCTTGCTATTTTCACAACGGTCGGGTTTGTCATTTGCCGGATCAGAAGGAATACATTATAATCTACCAGGTTGTTAGTTTGAAAAAAAATATACCGGGTGAGAATGTATATCAGAAAGGAAGAAATTGCCAACAGGGTCAGGACAATATAAAATTCTCTATCAAATACGTTGATATCTTCAGCGGCAAAGACATTTTTTTTTGAAGGTATGGTTGTTTTAAAATTTTCGAACATGATACCCCATCTTACCTTATAGATGCTTATTGTCTTAAAAAAGTTGGGTCGGCCACTATCTTATTAGGAAATATATTTATATCAGTCAGAATCCATTCGGATTACGAACTTTGCAAAAAGGTTGGGTGGGTATAAAAATATATAATTCTTTAGCGGGTATCTTTTTCTTTTAATTTTAGCAATATTCTTGGGTTGTACCAGCTAAATTTTTGGGTTAAATGAATACATGATAAGATGGTTGTTTATAAAATATATTTCCTTAACTCAATTAAGCTTAGTTCTCTGCTTTATCGGTTTGTCTGTTTCTGCTCAAATAAATTCTGGTATTATCACCGATAGTTCAGCTTTAAAGCAGGGCAATATGTTATATTATAAGAGCCAAATGGATCTAGTGGATATCATTTTCCAAATTCTAGGAAAAAATCCAGATACCAGACTGGATAGCAATGGCATTAAAGTAAATAAAGTATACCCTTCAATCGGACCGGTTCTTGAATATACTTTATCGACAGGATTCACCATCGGAGTTGCTGCCAGCGGTTCTTTTCTGACGAGTAAGAAAGGTCAAACCAATACTTCCATCGTATTAGCGGCGGTGAAGTTTACACAAAAAAACCAATTTCTACTTCCGGTTCAATCGTCTGTCTGGACACATTCCAATAAATATTTTTTTATCGGTGACTGGCGCTATCTTAATTATCCTCAGGATACTTATGGATTTGGAGGTTATACCAGTCTGGCAGACGGTTATATTGTTACTTATAAGTACATCCGTTTTTATGAGACCGCATTAAAAAAGATCAGGGAAAATATATATGCAGGAATTGGTTATCAGCTCGATTATCATTGGGGTATAAACCAAATAAATCCACCTCCCGGGAAAACTGATTATGATCTTTATGGCTATTATAATACTTCTACATCTTCAGGAATAACCCTGGATATATTATATGATTCCAGAAAAAATGCGGCTAATCCGCCAGGAGGCAGCTTTTTTTGCAATTTGAGTTTCTTGCAAAACAGTACACATCTTGGCAGCAATAGTAATTGGAATTCTGTACTTATAGATGTGAGGAAATATTTTAGGATGCCCAATAATAATGTTCTGGCATTCTGGAGTTACAATGTATTTACATTGAGTGGGAACCCTCCTTACCTGGATCTCCCCGGCACAGGAACGGATACATATAATAATACAGGAAGGGGATATATTTATGACAGGTTTATCGGTAAGAAAATGGTTGACCTGGAAGCAGAATTCAGATTTGGGATTACAAAAAACGGACTTTTCGGAGCTGTAGTTTTTGCAAACGCAGAATCCCTCTCTGAAATGACAACAAATAAATTTCAGGTCATTTCACCGGCGGCAGGGTTGGGACTGAGATTTAAATTTAATAAGTTCTCAAATACCAATGTTTGTATTGATTACGCTATCGGAACGAACGGGTCCCGGGGATTTTATGGCAATCTGGGTGAAGTTTTCTAAATAAAAAAAGCTGAGCAGGTTTTATTTTAGCTATGGATATAATTTCTTTATTAACGCATTATAAATACCTGGTATTATTTCCTCTGGCGATTGTGGAAGGTCCGGTACTGGCAGTAATTGCCGGGTTTTTATGCAGCAACGGTTTTTTAAATCCTCTCTATGTGTTTCCGGTAATAGTTTTTGGAGATCTCATTGGCGATTCAATTTGCTACTCTATGGGGCGGTGGGGGATGCCCAAATTTATCAGGAAGATTGCCTGGAGGCTTGGCTTAAGTCCGCGAAGCATTGAGAAGGCAAGAATTTATTTTGATTCCAATCCTGTGCGAACTGTTTTTTTATCGAAAATAACGCTGGGCATTGGTGTGGCTGGTATTTACATGGCCGGGAATGCCAGGATTTCATATGGGAAATTCATCAGGGTATGTTTGATCGCATCTCTGATTCAATATGTTTTTTATTTGGGCGCAGGATTAATTTTTGGTAATGCATATCTGCAGATCAATCATTACATCGACAAAATTGCTTCCATAATTATTATTTCTGCCCTGGGAATCATTTTATTTATTTCCATTCGGTCTTTGCTTAAAAAAATATGAGAATACTCTTTGTTTGTGATACATATTACCCGCAGCTTAACGGTGTTTATTATTTTGTACGCCGGCTTGCACCCCTGCTGCAGGAAAGAGGACATATTGTTGCGGTTATTGCCCCTTCGGAAACATTATTTTCCACACTAAAAAAAATTGATTACCTGGATGTTTACGGACTACCATCTTTACCAATTTTACATTATCCAAACGTTCGTTTTCCGATTCCATTTCTGCTTAAATACAGGATAAAAAAGATTCTTAAAAACTTTAATCCGGATATTATCCATTTGCAGGACCATTTTTCTATCTCCAGAGCAGTAGTCAAAGTGAATAAAAAGGCAGGAGTCCCGATTATTGGGACCAATCATTTTATGACAGAAAATCTGACTTCCTTTATTCATTCTGAAAAGTGGAAGCGAATACTTTCAACTTATTTCTGGTCGCAATTTTCTAAAGTTTTTAATCAGCTGTCTCTTGTAACGACGCCTTCTGAAACTGCTGTTCGTTTGATCAAACCAAAATTACATGTTAAGGTTATTTCAATCTCGAGTGGTATTGATCTTGAAAAATTTAATCCATCCGGGGACACGGAAGAAGTCAGGGCAAAGTATTCTATACCCCACAAACCTGTTCTATTATTTGTAGGGAGGCTGGATCCGGAGAAGAATATTGAAGAAATTATTCAGGCAGTCGCCATAGCGGTAAAGAAAGTAGATTTTTATTTTGTTATTGTCGGGCGGGGAATAAAAAAACAGGGGCTTGAACAACTTGCATTGGAGCTGGGTATATCAGACAGGGTAATTTTCACCGGATTTGTTTCGGATGAGGACCTGCCCTATATATATAAACTGAGCAGATGTTTTATTATATCCAGCATTGCGGAACTCTTAAGTCTTAGTGCACTGCAGGGAATGGCTTCCGGTTTACCGGTAATTGCTGCAGATATTGGTGCGTTGGGAGAATTGGTGCGCGACAAAGTTAACGGCTATTTATATAAACCGGGAAATATTAATATGATTGTTCAGTGTATCCATGAGATCATTAGCCAGGATGAGTTATATATAAATATGGGCAGGAAAAGTCTGGAATTCTCGCATAAACATGATATCCATAAAACGGTAGATGCATTTGAAAAAATATATATGCATAGCTATGTATAGGAGAAAGATGAGACCGGTATAAGCATCAAAGCCTGTAACTGACTCCCAGTCCAATGCCGAAATTATACGGGTACGCGGACAAGGCCCCCGGCAGGTTTATAGGTCCCAGCGTATTTTTGAAGGAAGGAATCAGATCGATTCCAATTCTGGAATTTATATGATATTGCAGATCCGCTTTCAGTATCATACCGAAATTTGTTTTTTTAAGGCCGAGAATATTTACAGTATATTCTTTTTCAGGGTAACCGGGTCCATACGTCTCAGTTTCAAGCATGCCGCTGGTTTTTATATTGAATGTGACACCTCCGCCCACCATCAATGAAAATCTTTTCATTGAAATATTATAGGATAGGACGAGGGGGATGGTTAAATAATGAAGCTGGCTGTATGTTTTAGCGGTCAGGATGCTGTCACCAATATTTGGGGGAACAACAGAAGATGGTTTCAGATAACCATACCCCGTATTGGTGTTTAGTTTAAACTGAATATTCCCTTCATAATCTTTAACTGCGTAGGATTTTGAAGAATCCAAATAACTATTAGCCCAGGAATAACTGACTCCCGATTGAATAGTCCAATTTTTATTGACTTTAAAATTGAAGTAAACACCTGCTGAAGCAGAAAAAACATTCCTTTGCTGCACGTCTATTTCTTTTCCATTGGAACCCCTTGTGTCGTGATCTACCGGATTATATCCCGCGAATTCATGTGAAAAATAAGGCGTAAAGGAAAACTTTTTCCCTAAGCTCTTTTTATCCTGATGAATAAGCAGTTCTTCTTTAATCGCAAAATCATTTGATTGCTTAACCTGATTCATATGAATCCTGTTTATTTCCATTTCATTTCCCTGAACCGCCGGAAAATGAAGATTCGCCATCGTATATTCTTCGTCAGGGATTTCCAATAAAATATTCTGCTTTGAAATAAGATTCTTTTCCGGTTTAGTAATTATAGTTGGAGGATTTTTGACAGATACTACGGTTTTACCAGAAATGTTGTGAAGAGGAGTTTTAATTGAAATGTTTTGAAGAGGTCTGGCAATATAAGGTTTATCATTTTTGACTGACCAGTATCTAAATATACTGATGCCGGAAAAAATAATGAGACAAAGGGCCAGTGTGACAAAACGGGTGGACCTGATGATTGTTATTCTCTTCTCATCCTTTTCCAATTCATCTTCGATTTTATTCCAAACATTTTCCGAAGGATTCGTTTTATGCAGCAGGAGAGATTCCCTTAAGCGGTTATCAACATGATTGTGTAAATTTTCACCCATAAGCTTCTATCTTGCTATTTTTAATTCCGCTGAAAGTTGTTTCATTAAAATACTCCTGGCATCGTACAAATTTGATTTGGACGTGCCCTCTGTGACATTCAAAAGAGTGGCAATCTCGCGGTGTTTCATTCCTTCAAATACGTACAGATTAAAAACCATGCGACATGCAGGAGGTAAGGCCTGGATCATTCGGATCATTTCTTTTTCATTCAGTCCGATATCCGAGTTGAATTCGCCAACTAAAAGATAATGATCTTCCGTAAGTGACACCTCGTGATCCTGTATCGACTTCCCACGGTATCGCTGAAGGGCGCAATTTATCATGATCCTGCGCAGCCATCCTTCGAATGATCCTATGTTTTTAAACTGCCCGATGCATCTGTACATTTGAAGAAATCCGTCATGCATCACTTCTTCCGCTTCTTCACGGTTTTTTGAGTAACGAAGACAAAGTGTCATCATCCTGGAACCATAAACCTCATAGATTTTTCTTTGGGAGGACCTGTCTTTCTTCAGGCATCCGGCAATGAGTATATGCAGTTCTCTTATTGAAATATCGGTGCCATTTACAATCATAGATGCATAACAGTTTCAAATGGTTGGGCCTGAATAATTTTGTTTAAATTAACCATTTCAGTCCTTATGTGGCAGCATTTTCTTCTAAATTTACGGCAACCCATCGTCTTTTTGGTTCGTATTTCCCCTTAGGTTATTGTTTAAACTCCGAAAATGATTAAAATGAAGCTATTGCTGATGATGTCTTTATTCTTCTTTTCGTCGGGCGAATGGCAGCATAATCTGGAAGATGCGAAGAAAATAGCAGGTACGGATCACAAGTATATTCTGCTCAATTTTTCCGGTTCAGACTGGTGCGGACCCTGTATACGGATGCGAAAGGAAATATTTGAAGTGGATGTTTTCAAAAAAATGGCCGACACGGAGCTGATCCTTGTGAATGCTGATTTCCCAAGAAATAAGAAGAATCAACCATCTGTAAGCCAGCAGAAGACAAATGATGAAATGGCAGACCTATATAACAGGAAGGGTATATTTCCCTACACTCTTTTATTGGATTCGCAGGGAAAGGTTTTGAAGACCTGGGAAGGATTTCCGGATGAATCAGCTGAATCTTTTACGCTTGATATTCGAAATGAAATGTATACAATCAAAAATACCAGATGAGTGTTGAAACCGTATTTCATAAGACGCTCAGGTTAATGGGTAATCGTTTTCAGCTGAGTGTTGTGGGGGATGATGAAAAATGGGCCTATGATTGTATTGATGCAGGGATCACCGAGATCCAAAGAATCGAAAAACTTCTAACCACCTTTAATGAAGAAAGTGAAACTGCTTTGATCAACCGGAATGCGGGTATGAATCCGGTTTGTGTGAGCAGGGAGACTTTCGATATCATCGAACGCTCGATCCGGATCTCCCGGATTACCCAGGGCGCTTTTGATATTACGTACGGCTCAGTGGATAAGAGCCTCTGGAATTTTGATACAAACATGAACAGCCTTCCTGATGTTGCAACCGCAAAAAAAATGGCGAGGCTGATCAACTACAAAAATATTGAATTGAATAAAAGCAAATTTTCCGTTAAACTCAGGGAAAAAGGCATGCGGATTGGATTTGGCGGAATCGGGAAAGGTTATGCTGCTGAAAGAGCTAAATTTGCCATGAAGGAAAAAGGCGTCAAAAGCGGCATTGTAAATGCTTCAGGTGATATGACAACCTGGGGATTTCAACCCGGCGGAGATCCATGGACAATCGGAATAGCCGACCCCGATTCAAAAGGAAAGGTTTTCTCTTATATGAATATAACTGATATGGCAGTCGCCACTTCCGGTAACTATGAAAAATTTATCCTGGTGAATGGCCGGAAATATTCTCACACAATCAATCCAAAAACAGGACTTCCCGTCAGGGGAATAAAAAGTGTTACGATTTTCAGTCCGAATGCAGAAATAGCTGATGCGATGGCCACGCCTGTAATGATTATGGGCATCGCGGCAGGTCTGGATATGATCAACCAGATAAATAATCTGGAAGCCATTGTGATAGACGATCATGATACTATTTATACCACTAAGAATATTCATTTTAAATCCATTCAATATGAAAAATCATTCAGCCATTAAATATTGTCTTCTAATTATTGCAGCGATCAGCCTGGGATCCTGTGCGCATGTTAAGGAATATCAGAAAAGTCGTATCAATGATTCGGAAATGACGCTTTCCAATCGCCATGTGGAGAAAAATGAATTAAATGCTGAAACTTACCGCGAGGGATCTTCCGGAGCAAATGGTGGAAAAACCGGCGGAGGCTGTGGCTGTAATTAAAATCCCTAACCCATTCAATTATGAGAAAATTATCCCTTTCAGTGATCGGCATGTATCTGATGATGGCTCATGCATTTTCACAGGGACCTTCTGTGGATTCCACTGGTTTTGTTCCCCGGAAACTGAAGCTTGACGAAATCAATTTCGTTACAAGCTATTATGATCAGACGGCAGATAAATCCGCTGTCATGGGTGGACGAACAGATTATAAGGGTATTGCAGATGTAACCGATTTTGCGAACGGAATTGATGTGACATTTATCGGTTTGGACAAAAAGCAAAGGAAAAATACACTGGCTTTCGGTCTGGGCATTGACTATCATACTGCAGCTTCGCAGGCATATGTTGATTCAAACGGAACTTCCCGCAACAATGGAACCCGGACTTACCCAACCCTTAGCTGGACCAGAGAAAATGATCTGAAAGGAACTTCTTTTGGAATAGGGGCTTATTATTCAGCAGAAAGTAATTATTATCATTCCATCGGATTGAATGCCAGCATTGGGAAAAAAACAAAGAATAATGGAGAATTCAATTTAAAAGTGGTGAGCTATTTTGATCAGATAAAAATGATCTACCCGACTGAGTTTATTCCCGTCGATTCAATAAAATCCAGTTCAACTTCAGACAGCATCGTATATATTACTTCAGCAAGCGGAAGAACCGAGGCAATAAATTACAGTAACGGCCAGGTAGTTGGAAAAGGCCCGCGTGTGGTAGTTCCGTCCAGGCCAAGAGATACCTATACTGCTTCGCTTTCATTTACGCAAATAATCAACCAGCGAATGCAGGGAAGCGTGGAATTAGATCTGGTTTATCAGAGTGGTTATCTGGGACTGCCATTTCACCGGGTTTTTTATGATACGGGAAAGGATACAATTGAAAACCTTCCGTCTCAGAGATTTAAATTACCGATCGGGTTTCGTTTAAATTATTTCCTGGGAGATAATATTATCCTCAGAACATATTACCGGTTTTATGCCGACAGCTGGGGACTGGTTTCTCATACATTCAATCTAGAAGTGCCTGTCAAAATCACGCCTTTCTTTTCAATTTCCCCTTTTTACAGATTCTATATGCAGACAGCAGCCAGATATTTTGCGCCTTATGCAGTTCATAAAGAAACAGATGAGTATTTTACAAGTAACTATGCACTGGCCGCTTTTAATAGTAATTTATTTGGCGCAGGATTAAGACTGGCCCCTCCCCGAGGGGTTCTTATGAACAATCTTAGAATCATGGAAATCAGATATGGACATTATACACAGACTACTAATTTGAATTCAAATATTATTTCGCTGAATCTCGTTTTTAAGTAATTAACATTGATATGAAAATGTTTACGAATTCAGCGATGAAACGAAACGGTTCTCTGTTATTGCTTTTGATTTCTTTTTATTATGGTTTCAGCCAGGACAATTATGAAATTCAGGTATATGGATCCGAAACGGTTGCAAAAAATCATACCATGGTTGAACTACACAGTAATTTCACTTTTGACGGAACGAAAGATACTGTCCAGGGCGTATTGCCTACGAATCATATGTTGCATGAAACCGTCGAAATTACTCATGGCTTTTCCAATATATTCGAGATTGGATTCTATTTTTTCAATGCCATCGGAAATGATAACCGGACGGCCTATGTCGGCAGCCATATCCGGCCCAGGATCATGGCTCCAAAAGAATGGAACTGGCCTGTTGGTGTAAGTTTGTCTATTGAGGGCGGTTATCAAAAAAGTCAATATAGTTCGGATACCTGGACGCTGGAGATCAGACCCATCGTTGATAAAACGATGGGGAAATTGTATGTTTCTGTTAATCCGACATTTGATAAGTCATTTAAAGGGGCGAATCAAAATGCAGGATTGGTATTTTCTCCTAATGCAAAAGCCAGTTACAACCTGACGAAAGTAGTGGCTGCAGGATTTGAATACTATGGATCCATTGGTCCTTTAAACAATATTTATCCTCCTCCCCAGCAACAACAGCAGTTATTCTTTGCTATCGATTTGGACTGGTCACCAGACTGGGAATTCAATTGTGGATATGGCATTGGCAATTCACCCAGCACAGGCAATCAAATTTTTAAAGTGATATTGGGATACAGGTTTCACTGAGTTCCATGACGGGTTGTAAAAAGCCAATATCCAATGTATCGATTAAGCAACGATCATATGATTGGTTTGTCAGTAAACATTCCGCTGTAATATTTCCGGTAAGACCATCCCAAAAAAACATTGGGAACAATCAATGTAACCCCCATCAACCAACCTGAGGGAACCAGGATGGTATGAAATAGCAATACATTCAGGCTGATCGGGAAAAGGACAACCGCTGAGAATGGAGCATACCGGTTAAAGAGTAAGGACAAACCACCCAGGATCTGGATGGTTTTCATCATGGGATAGATATAGCCAGTGCCTTTAAGCCCGGCAACAAGCGCTCCCGGTTTACCTGTATGGAGGGGTTGATAAGGAATGAAATGAAAAAAATAATCAAGTCCGAACACCAGGTAAATAAATCCGAGCAGGCAGCGGGCAATCAATACCCAGGTTTTCATTTTCATCTGCAAATATATTCACCAATCCGGCATATGGCCATTTGTGAGGAGCGTTTTAAAACTCACATACAGGCATGGATGTTGCATATTTTTGAGATCATTGGCAAACACTTATGGCAAGCATATTCATTACCGGATCAGCCGATGGCCTGGGAAGCATGGCGGCAAAGTTGCTGGTCAGCCAGGGTCATCGTGTTGTGCTGCATGCACGAAATGCAGAGCGGGGACGTCAGGCACTCAGTAAAGTGCCTGGCGCGGAAAAGGTTTTGATAGCAGATTTATCCAGCATGGAAGAAACTAAAAAACTGGCTGAAGAAGTTAATTCAACAGGAGGCTTTGATGCAGTTATACATAATGCAGGTGTTTACAACCAGAAGTCCGGATTTACAATTAACAGGGAATTTCAGCAAATGATAGTTACTATCAACACACTGGCACCTTATATTCTGACTTGTCTGATTCATAAGCCTGAGCGACTTATCTATCTCAGTTCGGGTATGCATTCGAATGGAGATCCAAGTCTTGAGATTCTGACCAGTATCACAAAAGCAAAGGGTATCTATCAAACATATTCTGACACTAAGTTACACGACCTTATTCTTAGCAAGGCTGTGGCGCGCAAATGGCCTGATGTATATTCTAATTCGGTTGATCCAGGATGGGTGCCGACAAAGATGGGCGGGTCCGGTGCGCCTGACGATCTCGAAAAAGGTTTTCAGACACAGGCATGGCTTGCCGTAAGTAATGATGATGATGCTAAAGTAAGCGGCCATTATTTTTACCATCAGAAACAAAAGAAATATTTATCTGATGCTGACGATGTGAAAATACAAGATAAGTTTCTTGGCCTGTGTGAGCAGATCACCGGTATTCACTTTCCCTTATAATTTATCAAAAAATGTTTTGTCAGGAAGACCTGATCCATTCAATTGACGGGCGGAAAACATACAAAATAATTTTTTAGTTAGTTAGCAGCCGTTATATATCCGGCCTTTTTAAATACTTTGATAATCATATCTGCAATTACCTGATGGCCTTTATCTGATGGATGAAGACCGTCATAAGTATAATCGACAGCTTCAGCGGGATATGGATATTCATCAATCCCGGGATGGAATGGAAACCCGATGTACCGGGGATATTTAATATTATGGTATTCACCCGTAACAGAATCCTTTAACCTTTTAAATTTCACAACATTTTTCACCGTCATGCCGCTTTTATAATAAAGGTCAATTACTGTAATACGCTCATAGTTGCCAATCTCTTTTACGGCATCTGCAAATTGTGAAAGTTCCTGACCGTTTTTGGATTTATAAGAACCATAGGCGTTGTTGTGGGCGTCGAATAAATATACAAAATCGCTGCGTTGCATGGGTGTTATCAAAATTATTTTGGCAGCAGGGTTGAGATTCCTGATTTTGTTAATGATGATGCGGTATGCGCCATAGGTTGTTTTGAGCCCGGTATTATCTTTATAATCATTGATTGTGCCCAAAGGCAGTCCCTGCCACCAATCGTTGGTGCCCAGAAAAACAGAATACACATCTGTTTTTATCAGCCCGAGATTTTCAATTTCTTTTGCGATGCCTGCTATTGTCCATCCATTGTGGCCCTGATTAATGTATTTGATACTCGGGTATTGCACTGATAATTTAGTCATATACCCGCTGGTTATCCTGTTGCCCGTTTCATCAATATGCTCATTTAAATAGGTAATGGAATCACCGATGGCCGTCCATGTTATTTCAACCGGGTTAAAAGAAGTGAGAAGACAGGCCAGTAAAGGGAAAATGAATCTGATTCTCATAACCGGTTCATTCGTTTTTTAAGGTTCTATTTTAAACAGTATTTAAAGTTAAAACTTCTTTCAGGCAAAGACAGGTTGGATTAACTTTATAAAAACTACATATCAAAGTCGATAATAAAACGATATGGACAATCGGCCATTCAACCCGTTCATTTGAAGAACTCGTTGCCATGTTGCATTCATTCAATATTGGTTTAATAGCGGATGTAAGAAGTTATCCCGGGTCGCGAAGGTTTCCGCAATTCAATAAAGAGTCATTGGAAATATCACTGCCACAAAGCAATATTCAATATATTCATTTAATAAATCTTGGAGGAAGAAGAAAAGCAAATCCGGATTCAAAAAATACGGGTTGGAGGAATATTTCTTTTCGCGGTTATGCAGATTATATGGAAACAGGTCTATTTAAAGATGGGATCAATGAACTTACAAATAGTGCATCTAATCAGCGGACCGCTTATATGTGCTCAGAAGCAGTTTGGTGGCGATGTCATCGTTCTATGATTTCTGATTATTTAAAGTTCCAGGGATGGAATGTAGTACATATTACAGGTATTGGGAAATCAGAAGAACATTCGTATACATCGCCTGCAAGAGTTGTACATGGTGAGTTGAATTATAATAAGGAACGAAAATAAAGATTGACCACATATTTTATTTCAAATGAAAACCATTCTCATATTTGTCTCAACGCTTGATGGTAAGGTAACCAAATGGGGTGAACCGAATGTCAGATTATGGTCATCTCATCAGGATCAGGATTATTATAAAAAAGTATGGAGCGTATCAAAACTTATTGTAATGGGGAGTAAAACATTTAATACTGATAAATTTAGCCCTTCTTCAGATCACCAGATTATTGTCATGACAAGTCAGCCTGAAAAATATAAAAGCCTTGCAATTCCGGGGCAAATTGAATTTACAAATGAAACACCCATTGAATTAACAACCCGTTTTATAAATAAAGGCCATCAGCAAATGCTGGTAATCGGAGGCACGCATGTTGCCACTTCATTTTTAAAGGCGCAATTAATTGATGAAATATGGTTAACGATCGAGCCAAAAATATTTGGAGTGGGAGATAATTTTGCAACAGGGGCGAAACTGGATATTGATTTACGCCAGATTCAAAGTGAAAAAGTAAATGACCAGGGAACATTGATCACTAAATATGCGGTGCTCCGTCATTAGTCCCTGAGAATCCACCGGAAAAATCTTCATGCAGGACGACTTCTATTAATTAGGGTATACGACATATATTCCTTATCTTTGGTTAAAATGTCGCTATGGCAAAATCTATTAAAACCGATTCTGAAAAAACAAGTACCCGGGGAAATAAAAAATCCATTGCAGTCTCATCTCACGTAAATGAAGCTGCAGTGCATTATAATATCTCAAGGGAACCAGGTTTA
>JABDDT010000009.1:66406-66570 GCA_013287475.1 Bacteroidota bacterium | reverse complement strand
GAGAAAACGAATCGGAACAGAAAGAATAATTCTTGCCGCCGATACAATCGTTGTTCTGGATAAGCAGATGCTTGGAAAACCCGAAAACCGGACAGATGCCATACGCATGCTTACCCTGTTATCTGGTCGCGTTCATGAAGTGATAACCGGTGTTTCACTTTCAA
>JABDDT010000009.1:65645-66396 GCA_013287475.1 Bacteroidota bacterium | reverse complement strand
CAAATGCTAAACAAGAGATTTTGTTTTCGGAATCTACACGGGTGCAATTCCATCCATTAACTTTTTCAGATATCGAACATTATGTAGATCGTTACAAGCCCTATGATAAAGCCGGTGCCTATGCCATCCAGGAATGGATCGGTGTTACGGGAATTCATTCCATCGATGGGGATTTCTATAATGTCATGGGCCTTCCCGTTAGCAGGGTATTGCAACAACTGAAAGCTTTTTAATGGACTTTACACTCAAGTGTGGTAGTGTGGTAGTGTGAAAGTGAAGTTCAAAGTTATATGTCACTACCACACTACCACACTACCACACTTTCTCCTGGTGTATTCCCCTTCTTAGTTTGCGTCTTTCTCTTTTTTTCCGCATGCGCGATGGATTATTTTTAATATCATCAATCGATCAGAATGACGGAAAAAATGTTGCAGTTTATCTGGAAAAACAGGTATTTCAATCAGCAGAAATTAGAACTTACGACGGGTGAACCGGTAATGATTGATTATCCTGGAGAATTGAATATGCACCAGGGACCAGACTTCATTAATGCAAGAATACGCATCAATGGTCATTTTTGGATCGGCAGTGTAGAGCTGCACTTGTATTCCTCGGGGTGGGTAAAACATAATCATACGAAGGACGAAAATTACAGTAATGTTATGCTGCATGTTGTTTGGAAACAGGACAAACTGGAGATCAAAAGAAATATTCCGCAACTTGAATTATGCAACCGTATTCCCAGGCATAT
>JABDDT010000009.1:60035-65635 GCA_013287475.1 Bacteroidota bacterium | reverse complement strand
CACCAAAAACAGGAACAGAAAAATGGGAAAGCTGGGCTTCCCGTTTATTGATTTTGAGACTTAACCGCAAAATGCACGGGATACTCGATTCCCTGCGAATAAATAAATACCATTGGGAAGAACAGTTATGGTGGATGATCGCTGCTAATTTCGGCAATCCTGTGAATACAAATGCCTTTGAAGCGATTGCCAGAAGTATTCCGTTTTCGCTGTTGTCTAAACACCGTACACAATTTGTACAACTGGAAGCACTGTTCATGGGTCAGGCGAATCTTTTGGAAAACATCTACCGGGATCCTTATCCTGTAATGCTCAGGAGAGAATTCATATTTCTTAAGAAGAAATATGGGCTTAAAAAGATATTTGAGCCTGTGCATTTTCTTCGGATGCGGCCGGAGAACTTCCCCAGCATCCGGCTTTCCCAACTTGCTTCCCTGTGCACCGAAACAACGGCTTTATTTGCCTGGACACTTGAATGTGTGTCGATTCAGTCGATGAGACAGAAATTGATGGTCACCGCAAATGATTATTGGCATAACCACTATGTATTTGAAAAAATTTCATCATACCGTGAAAAAATGCTTGGAACTGATATGTGCAATAATATTATTATAAACAGCATCATCCCGCTATTATATACTTATGGTAAAATGATGCCCGATCCCGCAATATTAAAAAAATCGGTCAGCTGGCTGGAGCAGATGCCAGCTGAACAAAATCAAATGATGGAAGGCTGGAAGCGAATAGGTATTTCCGTTAAAAAAGCATCAGGATCCCAGGCGGTGAGTAATGAGATAAGCACATTTCCAATAAGTAATTTCTTTTTAAATGTAGTGCTATAGAACAAGAGAAACAAAACACATACAGTATTTGAGGGACCGATAAAAATATTTCTGAGTTTCCATGAAAGGTAAAATCCGATGAAAATTCCAAGTCCGGAAAAAACCAGATGCCAGATAATGGCCCATCTTCTTTTGATAATTTTCTCCACTACTACTTTACCGGGTTTATTCACTCGGTCGATATTCGTTGATAATATAACCGCCTGCTGCAATCAGAACGGAAGAAAGACTAAGCAATATAAAATCCCGGGGTTTAAGAATGTTTTCAAGAACAACATGTCCACCGTAAAAACTTGGAATTAATATACAGAAATAAAATAAGGATTGGGTGAGGGAGATAAACAGCAGGTTTTGCCATCTTATGAGCCGGAAAAAAGCAGGGACTGCAATTAATTTCATAATAGATTTTAATCTTAGTACGAAGGGATGGCCGGATCCAGGTCCCATTTCCCGTGTAATCTTAGCAGCTTTTCAATAACATCCCGCACACAACCTTTACCTCCGTCATAAGGCGAGATATATCGAGCGATCTGTAAAATTTCAGGCGCCGCATCAGCAGGTGCGCAGGACATTCCTGCTTTTTGCATGCAGCGGCAATCAGGTATATCATCCCCCATATATAAAGTTTCAGTCCAGCTCAATAGATTCTTCTGCAAATAGTCTTCCAGCAATTCCATCTTATCCTTCACATTGAGAAAAACATTCGCGATACCCAGTTTCTGCAAACGTATGGATGCACCGATTCCATTACCTCCCGAAACTACAACGATGCCGTATTTTTTTTTCACTGCCAGTTGTAACGCGTATCCATCTTTCACGCTCATCTTTCGTACCTGTTCACCCGTATCAAAAACCAATATTCCGCCATCTGTCAGTACGCCGTCGATATCAAAAACGAGATTTGTAATAGGTTTGAAGGAATGAAGGAGATTCATGAAATATTTTGCAGCAAAAGTATTGGTAAAAAAGCTTAAAGCCTAGAAATTAGGTTGACAGTTAACCGTTGGCCGTTGGCCGAAATACATTATAGACGACAAACGATCAACGGCCAACAGTCAACGAAATAGCATTTTACCTTTATTTCGAATCTAAAATATGATTTTGTATATCTTTTGTAAACATTTCATAAAACTCCAACAGTGCGGGATAAGTGACTAATAATTGTCGGTGTTTTTCGAGTGTGATTTTATCGTCCCTTATGGCAGGACCTGTTTGAAAACTACGGGGTGAATTATTTCTCAAACGCAATATAGTTTCTTCCATCAGTGGTTGCAAAACAGCAAATGAAATATTTTCTTTTTTACAAAAAGATTCAGCAAGTATAAATAAATGATTGGTAAAATTATTTACAATGGTAGCTGCCAGGTGATATTTCAAACGGGTTTCGTCATCAGCTTCTATGACTATCTCTGCAATGGAACCTGCGAATTCCCTGATAAGTTTTTTGGATTCCTGATTGTTTCCGCCGACCATCATGGTTATCGGTGGAACGATTTCCATTTCTTTGCGAAGACTTTGGAGTGGATATAATACACCATACAATTTATTGTTCAATCCTCTCGCTTCCGACATGGGAATTGCACCAGCGGTATGAGTAATAAGGCATTTTACTTCTCCCAGGTCTTTTAAGAATTCTGAAACAGCTTCATCTTTTATTGCGACGATTATGAGATCGGTTCTTTTTTCTATTGAAGAAATATAAGATGTAGAACTGGTACCAAGCCTTGTGGATAGTTGATTTGCATGGTTTACATTCCGGCTGTATATCTGTACAATGCGGTGACCGGCTGCAAGTGATTTTCGTCCGAGTACAGTAGCAGTATTCCCGGAACCGATGAGTACAATATCCATGTGGAAAAATTCAGGATGGAAAGCTCCTGTTTCATTCAGGATTTCTTTTTCTGAGATTTCGGAGCCCAGATCGCCAGCATACGTTTCCCTTCCATTTTTGGCATTCCTTCCAACACGCCGACCTCGTTCAGTCGTTCTGCAAATTTAAGCAGCAGGAGTTCTCCCCTTTCGCGGAATTGAATAGCACGGCCCTTAAATTGCACATAGGCCTTTACTTTGTCACCGTCTTTCAGGAATTTCTCCGCATGTTTCGCTTTAAAATCAAAATCGTGATCGTCGGTGTTGGGAGTAAAACGGATTTCTTTCACTTCTGAAGCCTTGCTTTTGGCCTTCATTTCCTTTTCCTTCCGTTTCTTTTCGTAAAGGAATTTATTGTAGTCGATTATTTTACAAACCGGAGGATCTGCATTAGGTGAAATTTCCACAAGGTCGAGCGCCTGATCCAGTGCCATCCTGATAGCTTCTGCTATCGGATAAACCCCGACGGTTACATTTTCTCCCACCAGGCGCACATTGGGTACGCGGATCATATTGTTGGTACGGTGTTCCTGTTGTTGTTCTTTCCTGAATCTTGGATTAAAATTACCTCTCGGAGGCCTCGGTGGAAATGCCATTTATTGTTTTTAGTTGAACGATAGATAAGATCCGTTTATATTTTTTAGGATCTTAATTTAATTTCTGATTTTATTTCTCTGATGAATGTTTCAATATCCTGTACTCCCAGATCTCCCTTCCCCTGCCTTCTGACCGAAATCTTATTGTCATTCATTTCTTTTTCTCCGATCACAAGCATATAAGGAACCCTGGCCAGCTCGGTATCTCTTATTTTCTTCCCAATTTTTTCACTTCTCTCGTCGATACCAGCACGAATATCCGCATTTTTA
This sequence comes from Bacteroidota bacterium, assembly GCA_013287475.1. Taxonomy (GTDB): domain Bacteria; phylum Bacteroidota; class Bacteroidia; order Chitinophagales; family Chitinophagaceae; genus Puia. The sequence goes on along the minus strand of JABDDT010000009.1, from coordinate 62,058 downwards.
AGGGATTCTAAAACTGTTTGTGCATAGTCCAGGTACTTGTCGCTAATGGGCAGCAATTTAACCTGTTGTGGTGCGAGCCACAACGGGAATTTACCGGCATAATGTTCCAGTAAAAAACCTATAAACCTTTCGTGAGTACCCAGGGGTGCCCTGTGAATAATCAGTGGTGTATCGTGGCCGTTTTCACTGTTGGTGAACTCCAGTTTAAACCGGCGACCCTGTGCAAAATCAACCTGGTTGGTGGCAAGCGTGAATTCCCGACCAATTGCACTCCATATTTGTACATCAATCTTCGGTCCATAAAACGCTCCTTCACCCATAACTTCAACAAAGGGGGTATTTGTGTCCTGGAGGACTTTCCGAACCATGGCCTCTGTTTCCAGCCAGAGTTCAGGTTCATTGATATATTTTTCTCCCAGTTTTGCCGGATCGTGCAGGCTCAGTCGCATGATGTATTTATCAATACCGAATATCCTGAAGTATTTCAGGTACATTTCGTTGACAGACCTGAATTCTTTTGCAAAATCTTCTTTACTGCAATAGATATGGGCATCATTCATATGAAGACAGCGCACCCTCATAAGGCCAAAAAGTTCACCACTTTGCTCATAACGGTAACAGGTTCCATATTCTGCAAGTCTTAGTGGGAGATCCTTATAACTGCGTGGCTCGGCTGCATAAATTTTATGATGATGCGGACAATTCATCGCCTTCAGATAATATTTGGTACCATCCAGTTCCATAGGCGGGTACATACTTTCCTGGTAATACGGCAGATGACCGCTTGTTAAATACAGACTTTCCTTGGCAATATGGGGTGTAACAACTCTTTGATATCCGGCAGCCTTTTCTGTTTCCTTGGCCAGTTTTTCCAGTTCTTCAATGATAATGGTTCCGTTGGGCATCCAAAGAATCAGGCCTTGTCCGACTTCATCGTCCATGGTGTAAATGCCCATCTCCTTGCCCAGTTTGCGATGATCGCGTTTTTTGGCTTCCTCCAGCATCAGGAGGTATTCGTCCAATTCTTTTTTTGAAGGGAAGCTAATCCCATAAATGCGGGTCAGTTGTTTGTTTTTTTCGTCTCCTTTCCAATATGCACCCGCTATATTAGTAAGTTTCAGGGCTTTAATGAATCCTGTATCGGGGATATGGGGGCCCCGGCACAGGTCTGTGAAATCACCCTGTGTATAAAATGTAATTTCACCGTCTTTTAAGTTCTGCAGCAGATCCAGTTTATATTCATCGCCCTTTTCCTGAAAGAAGTGAATGGCTTCGGCTTTGGGTACTTCTTTCCTGATATACCGGCTTTGTCTGGCAGCCAGTTCCGACATTTTGGCTTCCAGTTTACGGAGATCTTCCTCGGTAATTTGTCTCCCACCCAGGTCCATATCATAATAAAAACCGTTTTCAACGGCCGGTCCTACCCAGAATTTAACTCCCGGGAATATTGATTGAACTGCTTCGGCCATCAGATGCGCTGTAGAATGCCAGAAAGTGGATTTCCCTTCTGCATCATTCCAGGTGAGAAGTTTCAGAGCAGCATCATTTTGCAAAGGACGTGTTGCGTCCCAAACTTCTCCGTTTACATTGGCCGCAATTACTTTCCTCGCAAGTCCTTCGCTGATAGATTTTGCAATTTCAAGGGAATTGGTTCCCTGCGGGTATTCCCGCACTGCGCCATCAGGTAATGTAATTTTGATCATGAAATGCCCTATTCCTTTAAGGGTTGCAAAATTAACAAACTCTTGCCAGATTTTGCTTTGTATAAAATCATCTGGAAATATTTTTATCTAATTTGCCATTGATGAAAAACAGCCTTCGTTTATTTTACTGCCTGATTATTTTGACTGGCTGCACACAGAATCCTGTTCATGCCCAGGATCTCACGGGGATCTGGAGGGGTCATTTTCGTTCCAATGAATTATCAGAACGCCTCACAGGAAATTATGATGACAGGTATAAAATGGAAGTACAAATTGCCCAAACGCATAACCGGTTTCAGGCAATAACTTATTCGTATAAA
>JABDDT010000009.1:0-60025 GCA_013287475.1 Bacteroidota bacterium | reverse complement strand
GGTAAAGCTGAGGCTTCCGGCACTTTAAATGTGCAAACAAAAAAAGTATTGCTGAAAGAAGGAAAATTACTGGAGGTCCGTTATGCATCCGGATCCGTTTGCGTAATGACCTGCTTTTTGCAGTATTCCAGATTAGGGAATGATGAATATTTGCAGGGAACATATTTCAGTACAAACGCTGATGATTCAACTACTGATTGCGGTAAGGGAAGTATTTTCCTTCACAGGGTAGCAGAAACGGATTTTTATAAAGAACCTTTTCTTGAGAAAAAAGAAAAAGAACTACTGGCACATAAAAAAGATGCAGGTCCAGTTAAAAAATCTACAGCAACGGTGCCAGCTGTTGCGGGTTCAGGGGAAACAGCGAAAAAATCTCCCCCGAAAACCAGCCCTGTTAAAAAAACATCCGCTTCGCCACCTGTTACTGTGAGACCCAAATCAAAAGGCCCCGAGCCGGTTCAGGGTCTGAATACAAGAGACAGTACAATAAGAATCACACAACCTCAGATACCTGTTTCAATACCTGAAGTATTGCAAACGAGAACCAATGAATTACTGAAAACACTGACAGTAAACCATTCCGATATTGAACTTCGTATATATGATGACGGAGCGATAGATAACGATACTGTTTCAGTTTATTATGACAATAAATTAATTGTTTCCAATGCACGTATATCGGATCAGCCTATTACCGTTCATATTACCGTTGAACCATCTGATCATCCGCATCGGCTTGTAATGGTTGCAGAAAACCTCGGAGACATTCCTCCTAACACTTCTCTTCTGGTTGTAAATGACGGTGATAAAAGGTATGAAGAAAGAATTATCTCGAACGAGCAGAAAAATATCGTGATCAATTTTGTGTATAAGAAGATTGAGTGAAGTATAAGAGTATATGAGTATAAGAGTGACAAACCAGCTCCCATTCTTACACTCTTATACTCATATACTCTTATACTCTTATACTCTTATACTTTCTTCCTATTATTTTCTCGGCAACTTCTCATCCCGCTGGGCAGCATCATAAACAAAAGATGCTATAATTGTTGCGGCCTGTTTCATATCCTCACTACTAAGATGGTCGTAGCTGTCCATATTGCTGTGATGTGTTCTTGAACCATATTCCATGGGGTCCTGAATAAACTGGAAGCCGGGTAAGCCGATCGCATCAAAGGAGAGGTGATCTGTTCCTCCGGTATTTTGAAGCGTGAGGGTGGATGCTCCGAGATCATGAAATGGCTGAAACCATTGTTCGAAGATTGGTTTGACTGCAGCATTTCCCTGCAGATAAATTCCACGGATTTTCCCAGTGCCATTATCGAGATTCAGATAAACCGATAATTTATCCCCCGCGGCATTAAATTTTTTTGTGGCGGTATCGGTAAAATGATTCTTTACATAATTTTTAGATCCATGTAATCCTGTTTCTTCACCTCCCCATAAAGCAATCCGGATCGTACGTCGTGGTTTAACACCAACTGTTTTTAATATCCGGATCACTTCGAGCATCACAGCGGAACCTGCGCCATTATCTGTTGCGCCGGTAGATCCCTGCCAGGAATCCAGGTGACCGCCAATCATCACCAGCTGATCTTTCAGATTCTTATCCGTACCTGGAATTTCAGCAATCACATTATAACCCTGCTGATCATCCGGAAATATTTTTGCACTGAGTTCCAGATCCAGGGACACCGGTATCTGATGTTGCAATAAACGCTGAATGGTCATGAAATGTTCGTAGGCTAATGAAATATCATTCATGCCAGGTAACATTTCTGCATTGTAGGGAATTCCATTTTGTACAAAAACAGTTCCGTCCGAATTTCGTGTAGTTGTTGTAATCATTCCCAGTGCTCCTTCCTGTTCTGCAAATTTTTTGGTTGCCTGTAATAAGCGGGCAGCAGTTGCGAATCCTGACATTTGATTATTCGGAGTAACAGGTGCTTTCGGATCAAACGCCGCCAATTTTGTAAGTTCTGAATCACTGTACCTGCTGGCATCGGGCTTGAATCCCAGCTGAAGTGAATCATTTCTTTTAAGCATTACAATTTTATCTTTCAGCTTTCCATGGTAGTCGGACAGGCCTGCAGAATCCCTGATATCAATTAACACGACATCACCATGAGTTAATCCGTTGGTTCCTTTTGAAAATGTTTTTGGAAATCCGATCAGTGGTTCATAATAAGGTGATGTCATAGCCAGATAATATTTTTCCAGTTCCCAGCCTTTGCCCCATTTGCCCCAGGCTTCAAGATTTGCATTTACCAGCCCCCAGGAAGCCAGTTTATTTTTTGCCCAGTTAGCTGCTTTAAAATAACCGGGCGACTCCATCAGCCTTGGTCCATTAGCGTCTGTCAGATTAAAAATAATTTCCATAACCTGGGAATGATTCATCCCTTCGTCCCGGATTTTAGCCATCATTGCCATATCCAGGTTTTCAGTTTGAGCAAAAACACCGCTGGCGAGAAATAATAATGGTATAATAAATAATTTTCTCATGTTCAATTTTTTAGAATGACGAATGTATTATCAGAGTAGCTTTCCATTCTCAGATATTATATGAACGGAAAATTTATCTCATTCACCCGCAGGTGCAGTAAAATGTAAACTGTCAATTACTTCACCCTGAACCTGGAGATTGTCATTACCTGAAGTGTGATTCTTCCCGCTATAAGGATTCTGAATTTTGTTTGCAGGGCTCAACCAGTAAGCTTCTGATGAATCAACGAAGGCGTTCGGACAGCGCATGTGATAAACCGTACTTCCATCATACCTGACTGTCCTGATAAGCGAATACAATTCATCCGTAATCATATTGAATTCTCTTTTCTTTTGTTCCATGGTATTTTCCTTCAGGAGACCTTTGATTTCTCCCTGCATGGATTGGGCAAGACTAACAGCTGTTTGAACAATAGCTGTATCAGCCTTAAACTGATCGAACCGGATGCTGTCAATCGAAGTATGAAGTTTTTCAGCTGCTGCTGAAATTTGCGAACTGTCGGATGCCGCAAAACCGTCAGATAACCCGTAATAATTGTTCAATACAATTGCAAAAGAGCGGTTAAATGCGGATGTTTTAGAGCTAATAGCCAGGGGTACATCTTTTTCTTCTGAATTATTGTTGCCTGAATTGCTTTTATGAAGCACCAGATATGTAATTCCAAGGGCAATGGCCAAAACACAAACCAATAAAAGGGCCTTCTTCATAAAATGAATTTAATCAAAGATAATTCTAAATGCATTTGCTTTAATTTTGCGCGTTTGAATTAATCCCCATTCATCTTATGCTGGCAGGTTTTCAGAATTTGACTTTTGAGTTCGGTGCGCGTAAAATCCTTGAAGATGTCACGTGGCATATTCAACCCAATGAACATATTGGCCTGATAGGTTATAACGGAACTGGTAAATCGACATTATTGAAATTGCTTGCGGGTGAGTATTCAGCTTCTGCAGGAACCGTAGAACGCAGCCGGAATATAAGTATCGGTTATCTTCATCAGGATCTGCTCAGTTTTGATACGGGGGATTCCATATTGAAAGTTGCCATGGGTGCATTTGATAAAGTGCTGAACCTGGAAAAAGAATTGGAGCAGCTGGCGCATGAGATGGAAGCGGAAGAAAAAGCCGGCAAAGTACAGTCAGAGTCATTACTGCTGACATATACCGACAAGCTACATGAAATGGATCTGCTGGATGGATATAATATCCATCATAAAACGGAAGAAGTGCTTCAGGGACTTGGTTTTTCCAATGCAGATCTGCAAAGGCCTTACCGCGAATTCAGTGGCGGCTGGCGCATGCGTGTGCTCCTTGCCAAGATGATTCTACAGAAACCGGACCTGCTTCTCCTTGATGAACCAACCAATCACCTTGACCTTCCTTCCATAGAATGGCTCGAAAAATACCTTCAGCATTACCAGGGTTCTGTCGTTATTGTGAGTCATGATAAGTTTTTTCTCGACAGGATGGTGCATAAAATAGTTGAGCTTTATCAGCAGGATCTGCATTTTTATAACGGGAATTATTCTTTTTATGAAAAGGAAAAAGAAATGCGCATTACCCTCCAGCAAAGGGCCTATGAAAATCAAAAAGATTATATCCGTCAGCAGGAAAGATTCATAGAACGGTTCAAAGCCAAGGCCAGCAAAGCCGCGGCGGCACAGTCTGCTATGAAAAGACTCGATAAAATGGAGCGCATTGAAAATGTTGAGCTGGAAAGACCTGATATGCGGATACAGTTTCGCGTTGAAAGGCAGCCCGGTAAAGTGCTGGTGCAATTAAAAGATTTAAGCAAAAGTTTTGGTGATATTGAAATTATTCGTCACGCAGAAGCTGAAATTGAAAGGGGAGATAAAATTGCCCTTATTGGGGCAAACGGGAAGGGTAAATCTACCGTATTGCGCATCCTCGCTGGTACGGAATCGTTTACAGGTGACCGTACGTGGGGTCATCATGTGGATGCGAGTTTTTATGCCCAGCACCAGCTGGAATCATTAAATATTAACGATACCGTTTTAGAAGAAATGAAACATTCGGGCTCCCAGAAAAATGAACTTGAACTCCGGACATTGCTGGGTTGTTTTCTTTTTTCAGGAGACGATGTGGAAAAAAAGATCAAAGTATTGAGCGGAGGTGAGAAAGCCCGTGTGGCATTGGCTAAAACAATTGCCGGTAAAGCAAATTTTCTTTTATTGGATGAACCTACCAATCACCTGGATATTCATTCCTGCGAATTACTGGCTGAAGCACTGAATAAATACGAAGGCAGTTATATACTTGTAAGTCATGACCGTTTCTTTATTTCAAAAACTGCTAATAAAATATGGGAAATCGAAAACGGCCAGATAAAGGAATTTAAAGGAACTTATGATGAATGGGTGGAATGGAACAAAAGAATGAGTGCACAGGCAAAACCTGGTTTAAGTAAACCAAAAATTGAAAGGCCAGTTGCAGAACAACCCAAGCCCATAATAAATAACCTTCCGGTAAATAAAGAAGCAAAAAAGCAACTGCAGAAACAACAGAAGCTGGTGGAGCAACTGGATGCGGATATTATTCGTCTACAATCTGAAAGCAGCCGTCTGGAACTGCAATTGTCTGCCCCGGAAATTTATGCCGACAGGCAAAAATTCCTTGTAGCAGAATCGGAATATAAAAAAGCTGTTTTGAGTTTGTCCGTTGCCAGGCAGAATTTTGATGTGGCTCTTGAAAAACTCATTGAACTGGAGGAACAACAGTAACGCGGAACGCTGAACGCTTAATGCTTAACGAAGGTATTTACAATTTAGATAAATTCCATTTCAAGGTCTTTGTTTAATTTTATATAAACCATCAGATTTATTAAAAAGGATCCATTTATTAGTTTAATCCGTACCCTATTCATTCCCGGCTACCTGGTTTTTATTCTGAGTCTTCCTTCAGCCGCGCAGGATTCTGTCGCGCACAAAAGACCAAGAATCGGGCTAACTCTTAGTGGCGGTGGCGCAAAGGGCCTGGCACATATTGGTATACTCAAAGCGATAGATTCAGCGGGCCTTTCCATTGATTACCTGACAGGCACCAGTATGGGCGGTATTATCGGATCATTGTATGCTTCCGGATATTCAGCAGATTCAATTTTATATATAGCCCGTCATATCCACTGGGATGATTTACTTTCTAATCAAAGTTCTCTCAGGGATATTATCATGGAAGAAAAAGATGAGTATAACAAGTACGACCTGGAACTTCCCTGGGTTAATAATTTTTTCAGGGTTTCTACGGGTGTTCTGGAAGGTCAGGAATTATGGTTGAAATTTTCTGAACTTTTGTTTCCTGTTTATAAAATAAAAAACTTCGATTCACTGGACATACCCTTTAAATGCATTGCAACGGATATTTCTACCGGACAGGCTGTGGTCCTTGACAGTGGAGAAATTGTAAGTGCCGTTCGGGCGAGTATGGCCATTCCTTCTGTTTTTACCGCGGTGGAATATCAGGGAAAGTTATTGGTGGATGGAGGCATTGTTCGCAATTTTCCGGTTAAAGATGTTCGTGAAATGGGCGCCCAGTTTGTGATTGGAAGTAATGTGACAAGCAGCCTGCTTCCTGCCAATAAAGTGAACAATGTTTTGCAGGTGCTTTTACAGGTAGCTTTTTTCAGGGAAGCAGAAGACACCAAACTGGAAGTACCTCTTTGTAATATCTACGTACAGACTCCGCTTGAAAAATACAGCATGGCGACTTTTTCGCAGGCCGATGAAATTATTGAAGCGGGACTTGAAGAAGGAAGAAAATTATATCCGCAATTAAAAAAAATAGCTGATTCTCTCAATGCTTTATATGGTCAGGAAACAAATGAAAAAGAGCTGCCCGCCTTACAAACCGTAAAAATTTCTTCTTACGAAGTGCACGGATTGAAATTTACTACACAGGATTTTTTTGTTCATACCATGGGACTTGCTACTAATCATGTATATACCCCCGAAATGCTTGCACATATGGTGAGGAGAGCAAGCGGCACCCGATATTATAGCCGGATCTCCTATCTGCTGGATCCACAGCCTGACCAATCTGCAAAAATTATATTTGATGTCTCTGAAAGCCCGCTTACGTTTGGGAAAATTTCGTTACATTATAATCAGTTTACAGGTATCAGCGCAATCTTCAATCTGACGTCGCGGGATTTCTTTACACCCAATTCAAGGAGCCTTGTAACTATTAATATTGGAGAAAATTTCCGCGTCAGGGGTGAACATCTTCAGTATCTGGGAAGAGGAAGAAAATTTGCATTGAAATTATCTACCCAATTTGATCAGTTGAATATCACGACATACGCAAATACAAAAGAAGCTGGAATTTATAATCAGAATTATTTTGTCATGGATGGGAAGTTCGGGTATTCCACAAGTCGTGATTTGACCATTGGCATAGGAACCCGGTTTGAATGGACCAGGTTTAATCCGTCCATAACATCGTCCGTTGAATTTAACGGAACAGATAATTTTCCGACCAGCTATATTTATTTCAGGCAAAATTCTTTGGACAGGCCGGTATATCCTAAAAGAGGAATCAAATCTGAGCTGGAAGGAGACTGGGTATATACTCAGGATCCCAACATCAAATTACACACGAGTACACAGGACGCGGATACAATAACGGCCTATAATCCTTATCCAAGAATCACCTTTCATTTTGAAAGTTACTCGCCTCTTTCAGAAAAAAGTACCCTGCTGTTTTTGCTGCAGTCAGGAGTGAATTTTCAGAAAGGGAATATTATGAATGAATTTTCCATTGGAGGACTTACATATAGCTTTCATAACCAGATAACATTTGCGGGCTTGAGGGAAGGTTCATATTATTCATCCAGTCTTGCTGAAATTCAGGCTGGTTTTCGATATAATATGTATGGAAATCTTTATCTGACCGGACGTGCAAATGTTTTGTTCAGCAATTTTGTAAACAATGAAAATAATTTTTATGATACCCCCAATTTTCTGTCAGGGTATGCACTAACATTTACTTATAATTTCGTGCTTGGCCCTCTGGAGCTGAGTGCTATGTATTGCGACCAGTGGAAAAGAGTTATGGGATATGTGAATATTGGCATTCCATTTTAAGCCTAAAGCCTAAAGCTTAAAGCCCAAAGCCCAAAGCCTAAAGCTTCTTTTTAGTTTTACAATTAAAATCAGATAAATCATAAACCCTCTCCATTTACTTTCGAGGATTTATTTTTTAAACATTTCATGGTTCCAAAAAGTAGTTTTAGGCTTTAGGCTTTAAGCTTTCGGCTTTAGCCCTATAATATCAAGTATTTCTTTTTCTTTCGCAATAGCACTATCATGCATTTTCTTTCCTTCTTCCAGCATAGACATTATTTTTATTTCTGTTTCAGATCCACTGGCGTTAATACAAACATTCAGGAAAGCACCTAACACAGCTGAACGTGCGCAAATAGCACCCACACCGGCATCTGATCTTGAATTTTGATTTCCTTCCATGGCCATCGCTTTAATAATTTCCATTGATTTCAGGGATGCCTGCATGACATGGTACGGTACTTCAATAGCCCTCAGATTGGCATCCCTCACCGCTTTTTCACGTATTGATTTTTCTGATTCCGTGCCTTTGGGAAGGGCTCTTGCTTGTAAAATTCCTTCAAACGCTCTGGTGTCAGCATCTACCAGAGAAATAAGCTCTTTTTTAAGTACAGATGCTTTATCTGCCCAATCACTAAATGATTCCCAGTTATTCTTTTGAGCTGAAATATTCGCTACCATAGCGCCGAGACCAGCACCGAGCGCCCCCAGATAAGCAGCAACGGATCCTCCGCCTGGTGCAGGTGATTCGCTTGCTGTTTCGTCTGCAAAATCCGATAACGATAAACGCACCAGCTTTTCTTGTTCCGGATCTCTTAATAAATACTCTATGATTCTTTCTTCAGTTTTGAACGGACTAAGTTCATTCAGTCCCATGGAAATGATGGCAATTCTTATTAATTCCTTTTCTGAAACTCCAGCAGAGCGTTTCTGTTTTTTCAGGAAATATTTTCCTGCTTCCAGCATGGATCCCAAAGGGATCAATCCCACCAGTTCACTGCCTGTAACACGGAGTCCTCTGGTCTCTGCTTTGCGGCAGACTTCATCAAAAGCGATATGCATCGGTGTGACGGAAAGATTGGTAAGATTCATAGAGATTTGAGCTACACCGTATTCTTTTATGTACCAGCCAATAGCTTTGACAGATTTGAGCGATCCCGGAATCATTACAGGTTCTCCATTTTCATCTCTGACTATTTTACCATTTACCGGGTCGCCTTCTCTTTTTATTCTTCCGGCTTCCCGTACATCAAATGCAACGCTGTTTGCACGACGTACTGATGTAGTATTGAGGTTTATATTGTAAGCTACCAGAAAATCACGGGCACCAATAACCGTAGCCCCCCTTTTTTCATCAAACACTGAAGGGCCAAAATCGGGTTTCCATTCCCTTTTTTTCATCTTTTCGGCAAATCCTTCATACTCACCAGCGCGTATAACCGATAAATTGCTCCGGTCCTTATCATTCTGTGCAGCTTCATACAAATAAACCGGGATGGACAATTCATTCCCTACCCTTTCGGCCAGTTTCAGAGCCCATCGGACTGTTTCTTCCATAGTAATTCCTGACACCGGGATAAGCGGACAGACATCCGTTGCACCCATCCGCGGATGTTCACCCCGGTGCCGGCGCATATCAATTAATTCACCGGCTTTACTGATGGCACGAAATGCTGCTTCCACAACACCCGAAGGAGATCCCACAAAAGTTACGACGGTGCGATTGGTGGCTTTACCAGGATCCACATTGAGCAACCTGACCCCATCGACCGATTCAATTTCATTTGTGATCGATTGAATAATCTGAAGATCTATGCCTTCACTGAAGTTGGGAACGCATTCAATAATTGATATCATATAAAATAATTGGCATAAGCACTGTATAATGCCCAATATACAACGCTTAAGCGATGAATTTACCCCGGATTATTATTTTATCAATAAGGTTGGATCCAAAACTATAAGGTAAATATTCCATTGAAGGAACCTCTGAGGTGATGATCAGATTTGCCAATTTCCCCCTGGAAATTGTGCCGAGCGAATTACCAAGCCCCATGGCAAAAGCGCCGTTGATGGTAGCTGCATTGATTGCTTCTTCCGGCAATAATTTCATTTGTATACAAGCCAGTGCTATGACGATATTCATATTTCCGCTGGGTGCAGATCCGGGATTATAATCTGATGCCAGTGCAATGGCAAATCCTGAATCCAATAACTTTCTTGCGGGCGGAAATTCCATGCGAAGGAAAAAAGCAGCCGCCGGAAGTAAAGTGCAAATTCCTTTCCATCCTGAGTTTTTTATTTTACTGATATCTTCATCCGGCATTATTTCAAGATGATCCATTGAAATGGCGTTGAGTTTTATTCCCGTTTCAACACCTCCGGTTGTATTAAGTTGGTTTACATGCATTTTTGGTTGTAAACCATAACGAAGTCCGGCCCTCAGAATGATTTCAGATTCTTCAGGATTAAAAAATCCTTTCTCACAAAAGACATCGATATAATCGGCCAGTTTTTCTTTCGCTATGACAGGCAGCATTTCATCCACAATCTCTTTTATATAAGCAGCGTGATTTTCACGATAAATTAATGGATATGCATGTGCTCCAAGAAAAGTGGATTTAATATGCAATGAAGATTTTTCTTTTAACTGCCGTATTACACGAAGCATTTTCAATTCTCCTTCCAGTGATAATCCATAACCGCTTTTTATTTCAATGGCACCTGTACCCAGCCTCGCTACTTCTTCCAGTCTTTTCCAGGAAATCCTGAAAAGCTCATCTGAGGAGATTTCATTTATTTTTTGAACTGTATTCAGGATTCCTCCTCCGCGTGCATTGATTTCAGCATATGAAAGCCCCCGGATTTTATCAACAAATTCGCTTTCCCGGCTTCCTGCAAAAACAATATGCGTGTGACTGTCGCACCAGCATGGCAAGACCAGTTTCCCGTTACAATCCGTTTTTACCCCGGGAAGATTTGGTAAATCTTTTTTTAAAGAATCCATTTTGCCGAAACCGGCAATTTCTTCTCCTTCTATCAGCAGCCATGCATTTTCCAGGCAGGGAAGATCTGCCATTTCTTTACCATACAAAGGTCTGATACCGGACCCTGTATTAACAAGTTGTTTGATATTTATCAGGAGCTGGCTTTGCATAATAAAGATCAGAGTTGAAAATCGTCTTTTGTTTTTTGTGCCAGAGGATACCCCGCATCTGCGTGACGGATAACACCGAGACCAGGATCATTGCGAAGCACTCTGGAGAGACGGGCATCGGCTGAATCTGTTCCATCTGCAACGATTACCATGCCGGCATGAATACTATAACCCATTCCTACACCACCCCCATGATGAAGGCTTACCCAACTTGCACCGCCTGCAGTATTGATGAGGGCATTTAGTATGGGCCAATCTGCTACAGCATCACTCCCATCCATCATCGCTTCTGTTTCGCGATTGGGAGAAGCAACAGAGCCCGTATCGAGATGGTCACGCCCAATGACAATCGGAGCAATTACTTTTTTTGTTCGGACGAGTTCATTAAAAGCAAGCCCCGCTTTTTCTCTTTCTCCCTGACCTAACCAGCAAATGCGTGCTGGCAATCCCTGGAAAGCTATTTTTTCCCTGGCCAGTTTTAACCAGCGCTGAAGAGAATGATTTTTCGGAAAAAGCTGGACAATCAATTCATCCGTAACAGCTATGTCATCCGGATTTCCACTAAGGGCAGCCCATCGGAAGGGTCCTTTCCCTTCACAGAAAAGGGGTCTGATATAAGCCGGAACAAATCCCGGAAAGTCAAACGCATTTTTAAGACCTTTTTCAAAAGCGCGCGCACGAATATTATTCCCGTAGTCGAAAGTAATGGCACCTTTCTTTTGAAGAGCCAGCATTTTCTCCACATGAAGTTTCATGGATTCATAAGCCAGTTCAAGATATTTATCGGGGTTCGATTCGCGTAATTTTTTGGCTTCCTCAGTAGATAGCTGGTGGGGCCAGTAACCTATCAGTGGATCATGTGCAGATGTCTGATCAGTGAGCGTATCAGGAATGATATTTCTTTTCAATAATCTTTCAAGCAGATCGACCGCATTACAACAAATGCCGATAGAAACAGCTTTTTTATCTTTTTTAGCCTGGATTGCCTTATCAATTGCTTCATCCAGGTCATATATTCCGAAATCCAGATATTTTGTTTCGAGTCTTTTTTGGATTCGCCAATTTTCTACTTCTGCTATCAGTGCAACGCCTTCGTTCATCGTGATAGCAAGTGGCTGGGCTCCTCCCATTCCGCCCAGACCTGCAGATACATTCAGCGTACCCCTCAGGGTTCCATTGAAATGTTTATCTGCTGCAGCGGCATAAGTTTCATATGTTCCCTGTACGATGCCTTGTGAACCTATATAAATCCAGGAGCCAGCTGTCATCTGTCCATACATCATCAGTCCTTTTTTTTCAAGTTCATCGAAATGTTCCCAGGTAGCCCATTTAGGAACAAGCTGTGAATTTGAAATCAATACTCTTGGTGCATCGGTATGAGTTTTCATTCTTCCAACCGGCTTACCGCTTTGAATTAACAGCGTTTCATCATTCTCTAAAATTTTCAAATTCGCAAGAATATCATCCAGTGCCTGGAAATTCCTGGCAGCTTTTCCACGTCCGCCATATACGATCAGCTCATCAGGCCGTTCTGCTACTTCAGGATTTAAATTATTCAAAAGCATTCTTAACGCGGCTTCCTGTATCCATCCTTTACAATTTAAAGTCGGCCCGACTGGTGTTTTGTATTTGAGCGGGTCGTATTTTGTAATGGTTTTTTGCATATTAATTATTTAATGAAAAGCTTTCAAAATCCTTATTGAGATCAATGCCCCGGGATTTGGCAAAAGCATCTGTTTCGCGAATGAAACTAAAAGATTCAATCATGTATTTTATTTTCAGAATATCATCGGCAAAAATCCTGTCTTCCTTTGCAAAGCTCACCTGTTGGCGCACAAATTCGTGAGCATGCTCCAAAATGGAACTGCTGCGCAGGGGACGACGGAATTCAATGGCCTGGCAGGCTGTCATTAATTCAATAGCAAGAATGTATTCAAGATTCTCCAGAACCATTTCCAGTTTACGACCGCTGATGCTCCCCATGCTTACATGGTCCTCCTGCCCTAGTGAAGTAGGAATGCTATCGGCGCTGGCAGGGAAACAAAGTGTTTTATTTTCTGTCACCAGGGCTGCCGTGGTATATTGCGGGATCATAAATCCGCTGTTGAGTCCAACATCTTTCATTAATAAAAGCGGAAGTCCCCATTTACCTTCCAATAATAAATAGCAACGACGATCAGAAATATTTCCTGCTTCCGAAGAAGCGATGGTTGCATAGTCAAGTGGAATTGCCAGCGGCTGGCCGTGAAAATTTCCTCCGCTGATCGTATCATCTGCAGAAAATATGAGGGGATTATCAGTTACTGAATTCAATTCTATCAATGTAAGTTCTTTCAGGTGAAGCCATGCATTGCGACTGGCTCCGTGAACCTGTGGCATGCATCGCAGAGAATATGGATCCTGCACCCGGCCGCAATCGACATGGCTCTGCATAATCTCCGAACCAGTTAAAAGTTTACGCAATCTTTGGGCAACCAGCTGATTTCCACTGAATGGCCTTAGATTATGAATCCGTTCATCAAAAGGAGACTTGGTTCCTGTAAGGGCTTCAAGACTCATCGCACCGATCAGATCGGCTGACTCAAGACAAAAATGCATACGTTGCAGGTTGGCAACGGCATAAGCAAGAATAAACTGAGTCCCGTTAATTAAAGCAAGCCCTTCCTTTGGACCCAATTGTAATGGTTTAAGTCCATTTTGCGAAAGAACTTCTTCAGTAGGAAGTATTTTACCTTTCACCCATACTTCCCCCAACCCGATTAAAGGTAGAAACAGATGAGCCAGCGGGGCAAGATCACCGGAAGCACCTACAGATCCTTTTTCAGGAACAACAGGGCTGATATCCTGATCGATAAACCAGCAAATTCTTTCCAGTGTTTCCTGCTGAATACCCGAGTAACCCTGTGCAAGGGAATGTACTTTTGTGATCATCATGATCCTGGAAAGGAAGGGACTGATAGGGCGTCCGACTCCTACACTATGACTTTGCAATATTTTATGCTGAAGTTTTCTCGTGTCTTCAGCAGAAATATTTGTATTGGAAAGAATGCCAAATCCGGTATTAATTCCATAGACCGTCTTTCCCCTGGAAACAATTTCACTGACATAGTCCCTGCTCCTGATAATTTTTTGCATGGTATCTTCAGGAATGATACCACGCATTTCACCCCCGGCAAGGGCGATTACAATGGCAGGCGTCAATTTATCTGAGCCGTAATGGAATGGTTTGGGCATGTGACTGTTCGATTATTTGCTTATGGATATATTTGCGGGCGCCTGTTTGCAATCGCATAATAAGTCCATGCATAATATCACGAAAATAAAACTCTTTAGGATACTTCTCCGGATCACTTATTTACCTTCCTTGATTTTCCTGTACCCATGGGCATTATTCAGAAAAAAATCAGTATCCGGAATATTCTTTTTCTTCGACCGTTATGCCATGGGAGGCGCACAACGGATTCATCTGGACATTTTAAAATCGATTCCCGAAGCTGATAAAATTGTTTTTTTTACCAGATTCTCATCCAATGCAGTTTTCAGGGATGAATTTTATGCAGTCAAGAATGCCGTCTGTCAGGATATTCATCCCTGGTGCGATTATTTGATTTTAAGACTGTTCTCCGTTCATTATTTTAGCTTTTATATTAACAGACATTCCCAGGCTCATGTTTTCGGAGCCAATTCGACTTTTTTTTACGATATGCTTCCATTCATCAATAAAAAAATAATCCGCACCGAGCTGTTGCACAATTTCACTTTTGGAAAAAATGGAATGGAATTTTTCGGATTGGAAAACCATCGCTATTTAGATAATAGAATAATCTATGATTATTATACGAAGGCCAATATCGAAAAACAATATGCTGACTATGATATTGACAAGTCTTTCCTCCGGCGCATTCTTTTTATTGAACCTGGTGTGGATATTCCGCCTGAAAAGAAGAAATCCTTTGATCCTCCAATAAAAATTATTTGTGCCGGTCGTGGCGGACCGCAGAAAAGAATCTGGCTGATTAACCGGATTGCAGAGTATTTAATCGATACGGGTGCAACTGTGGAGTTTCATTTTGCGGGAACCATGGTTAATGAGCTTTCGGAAAAACTAAAAGCGAAGGCATTGATTCATGGGGAAATCAGCGATCCGGTTAAAATGGCTGCACTCATGGCTGAATCAGATATCGCCCTGTTAACTTCATCCTATGAGGGATTCCCCATGTTCATTAAAGAATCTATGGCCAATAGTTGTATACCGGTAGTAACGGCATTACCCGGAAATCTTATGCATTTAAAAGACAGGTATAACAGCCTGCTCATCCACGAAATTCTGGATGAAGCAAAACTTATTCAGGAAGGAATACAAATAATCATGGAATTAACCCGGGACAGAAATCTCTGTATTCAATTATCACAGGAATCATATATCTATGCAAAACAACATTTCAGTCGTGATGAATTTAATAAAGCATATAGGAAATTATTAACGCGTAAAGCCTAACGCTTAACGCGTAAAGCGTAACGCTGAACGCGTAAAGCAAGTTTTTGATTCGATCAATTATTTTTATCTTGCGAAGCAGTATAAAAAATGCGTTAAGCGTTAAGCGTTAAGCGTTAAGCGTTAAGCGTTAAGCGTTAAGCTTTCAGCGTTACGCGTTTTAGATTTTATCTGATTTTTAAATAAGATATGATCATAAAAGTTTTGGAAAATAAGCCCGTTTTCAGAATGGACGGCGGAATTTTATTCTGAAATTTTATTATAGAAGGGATGAAATCAGGAATTTTACCGTTGTAACCTGAATTTTTGATTTGAGCGATATCTTTAATAGATAAATTCCTGAGAAATCGCCACCAGGCATCAAAAACAGTAATATAATGAATGGACCGGTCACTTAATTTTTCTCCCAACATAAATCTTTCAGGAATTTCTATATCCGGTTTCCCAAAACTCGACCGCGTAACCTGACTCTCACTAATGCCAATTTGAACGAGGTATTTGGGAATATATTGAGGAGGACCGTGTTTTTTAAAGTATCGGATATAAAAATCAATGTCAACCAGCCATTTCATCCGGTTGTCAAAAGTAAGGTCGTTATCTTTTTTAAAAATAATTACGCTGGGAGGACCGATTTTGTTGGAAGCGAAAAGAGTTTCGGGTAGTTGTTTAACAGATTTCAACTGTCGGAAACCCAGTCTGATTTTATTTGAAAGACCATCCTGGTAAGCATTGGTATATGCGGAAAAATAAAAGCCTCCTGTTCCCTTTTCGATGGCTTTTGCAAAGAAATAGAGGCTGTCGGGTCCGCTGAACCAGTCATCATCATGCATGATTTTGATCCATTCCCCGCCTGATTTCCTAAAACCTTCATTCCAGTTTTCCGGAGTTCCCAGGGTTCTATGATTTTTATAATAGTGGATTTTGGGGGAAAGGGGGTGGCTTTCCACCATTTCCCGTAGTTCGGTACCGGGACTATCATCGGTTATAATGACTTCAAAAAGACGAAAAGTCTGTATTTCTATGGAATCCAAAAGGCGTTTGAGATTTTCCCTCCGCTGATAAGCAGGAATGCAAATTGAAATTAAAGGAGTCACTGCCATCTGGCAAAAGTAGGTTGCTGTGGATAAATCATCGTGATATTAATAAACTCTTATCAATTTATAGCACGAAAATTGTTTGTAGAAATTGAATATTTAACCATGATCGTTCAATTCAACAGGAACATACAGTTTACCAAACTGATTAAAGCTGAAGGCAGGTTAAGGGAATTCAATTTCAGAAAAGTGAATGGCCTGCACGAAGAGTTGTTTACGGTAGACGTAAGTGACGACCGGGGAAACCGTATTATGTTTAAAATGCATAAAGAAGGTGACGAATGGCTGATTACCACAGATCAGTTTGTACCGGAATGGGTTAAATCCAACAGTTCCCGTTTTAATGACGCTATTGAAGACGAACTCAGAATTTCCTGATATTGGCTTTCTCTTATATTTATACCGGCAATCTCCTTATTGCATGGTTCAATTTACGGCCGTTATACAACAATTTGCAGAACAGGGGGAAAAAACCGGATGGTCATATATCACCATACCACAAGATATTGCAGAGCATTTAAAACCGGGATTTAAAAAATCTTTTCGTGTTAAAGGGAAATTAGATGCGCATTCCATCGCTCAACAAGCTCTGCTTCCTATGGGTAATGGATCTTTTATTTTGCCACTGAATGCCGCGCTTCGTAAAGCAGTTCATAAAAATAAAGGTGCGATGCTGAAGATAAGTCTGAAGGAAGATAAAAAACCTCTGGAGGTGTTTGCAGAACTACTGGAATGCCTTGCAGATTCACCAAAGGCTGAAAAAAAATTTAAAGCACTTCCACGCTCTCATCAGATGTATTACAGTAAATGGATTGAATCTGCAAAAACAATTGAAACGCGGACAAAAAGAATTGGCCTTACGATCATAGCAATGGAAAAAAATATGACTTATGCAGAAATGCTTCGTCTAAATGCACAATCTGTTAATAAGTAAGTTGTTCGAATTGTGCCCATAAACTATTAAATTTGAATACTTGCGTCGGGTGATGCTGAAGAAACCTCATTTGAAAACTTTAAATTATCGGAATTGACTGAAACGATTATTAACCTGGAAACCGTTAACCCTATTGAATTTTTTGGTGTAAACAATGGCAAATTAGATATTCTCAAAAAAAAATTCCCACTTCTAAAAATTCTTTCCCGCGGAACACAAATCAAATTAAGCGGCGCACCCGAACAGGTGGAGACCGCAAAAGAAAAAATAGACCTGCTTCTCCAGTATCTGGAGCGGAATGGCAGTCTTACGGAAAATTATTTCAACCAGATCCTTGGTGGAGATGATGCCGAAACGGTGGATCATTTTGTAGACAGGAACCCCAATGATATCCTGGTATTTGGTCCGAATGGAAAAACTGTTCGTGCAAGAACTGTCAATCAAAAAAGGCTGGTAACAGCTTCTGAAAAAAATGATATCGTTTTTGCCATCGGACCTGCCGGTACCGGAAAAACCTATACAGCCGTAGCAATGGCTGTTCGGGCGCTGAAAAATAAAATGGTCAAGAAAATCATTCTGACCCGACCTGCAGTGGAAGCAGGTGAAAACCTGGGTTTTCTTCCCGGAGATCTGAAAGAAAAAATTGATCCTTATCTGCGTCCATTATATGACGCGCTTGATGATATGATTCCCGCCGATAAGCTTGGATATTATATGACAACCCGCACCATAGAAATAGCACCGCTGGCTTATATGCGTGGTCGTACGCTCGATAATGCATTTATTATACTGGATGAAGCCCAAAACGCCACAGACCTTCAGTTGAAAATGTTCCTGACCCGAATTGGTGCAAGTGCTAAAGCCATTATTACGGGCGATCTGACCCAGATTGATCTGCCAAAAAATCAAAAAAGCGGCCTGGCTAAAGCGCTATATATTCTGAAAGGGATTGAAGGCATTTCTCATATCGAACTGGATGAAGAAGATGTGGTCAGGCACCGCCTTGTTAAAGCTATTATAAAGGCTTATGAAAAAGATAAATTAACTGAACAGGGAGGCTCTAACGCTGAACGCTGAACGCTGAACGCTTAATGCGGAACGCCTTTTTAAATATATAAGAAAAAATATTACAGAATTATTATTCCTTGAAAAACAAATCTCTTTACTGCGTTATGTTATTTATCGTCGCCTGTAACGCAGGGAAAACTTTTAAGAAGGCAGAAGATGCACAGGATGCAGGGCGGCAGTTTATTCGTGCTTCCCTGGATGGGGATTACGAAAAAGCACGCTTCTATCTGCTCAATGATTCGATAAACCTTTTGCTGATCAGTAAATGGCAACAGGGATTTGATAAAATGGACCGTGACACGCGGCAACAATACCGCGAAGCAAATATTCTTCCTATCAATATTCATGCAATAAATGATTCTGTAACATCGTATACTTTTTCAAATAGTTTCCGGAAGGATACAACTACTGTGCATATCGTCCGTGTAAATGGAGACTGGCTGGTAGATCTCAAAGAGATCCTCAACGACAAACATTAAAATCGGTTCCTTCAGGCGTTTTGCACAATGATACTGAATGAGTAGGTTTGCGTATTCAAACCCCGCTTATGAATAAGATGAATGTATCTCATCCCTGGCACGGTGTTCCGTATGGGAGTCATGCACCTCGAATTGTGAACGCTATCATAGAGATACCCCAGGGATCCAGGGCAAAATATGAAATAGATAAAGAAAGTGGTCTGCTTAAACTGGACAGGGTTATTTATTCTTCATTTTATTACCCTGTGAATTATGGATTTATACCGCAAACCTATGGTGACGATAAGGATCCCCTGGATATACTGGTCATAACTTCACTTCCAGTTGTTCCCCTCTGCCTGATGGAAGCAAAAGTAATGGGTGTGATGCAAATGATTGACAGCGGTGATGCCGATGATAAAATTATTGCTGTTGCAGCCAAAGATCCCAGTGTAAACCACTATAATAATATTGAAGAATTGCCGAAACATTTTTTTGACGAATTGCGGCATTTCTTTGAAGAATATAAAAAACTTGAAAATAAAGCCGTTAAAGTGGAAGAATTTGGTGACAAAACAATGGCATTAAAAGTAATCGAATATGCAATAGAAGCATATAAGCAGGGATTTGGAAATAATGGGACTGTCTAGTTTATGAATTTATCTGATTTTCGAATCTTACTTAAAAG
This sequence comes from Bacteroidota bacterium, assembly GCA_013287475.1. Classification (GTDB taxonomy): domain Bacteria; phylum Bacteroidota; class Bacteroidia; order Chitinophagales; family Chitinophagaceae; genus Puia. Next base: position 40,551 of record JABDDT010000009.1, on the reverse strand, counting down.
GTGATTTATTAAGTTGAATCCTTCCCTACATAACAGTTTAACCGATCAGGAATTATTAAAACATTTTTATTCGGATCATAATAATGAATGGCTTGGGTCCCTTTTGGAACGATATACCATGTTATTGTACGGTGTATCAATGAAATATCTTAAAAATCCGGAAGAAGCTAAGGATGCCGTACAACAGATTTTTCTTAAAGCTATTACGGAACTGCATAAGTATGAAGTCATTTATTTTAGTTCATGGCTTTATATGATTGCTAAAAATCATTGCCTGATGCTGTTGCGGAACGATCGGCACGGGATATCTGTAGAGCAGCTACCAGAGCCTGCTTTTGAACATGAGGATCCGGACCCATTAAAAAATGAATCGCTTTTAAAAGATTTGGAGGAAGCATTGAATCACCTGAACCGGGAACAAAAAACCTGTGTCAGCATGTTTTATCTTGAAAAAAAATCTTATCAGGGAATTGCGGAAGAAACAGGTTTTACTTTATTACAGGTTAAAAGTTATATCCAAAACGGTAAAAGAAACCTACGATTATTGCTGGAAAAGAAATTTGATAAATTTGATGATTAACTATGGCAGAAGAGACAAACGATAGGATTCCTTCAGATTCGGATAAAAAACTGCCGGATTCACTTGATATTCACCTGCGTAATATCATGCATGAAAAGAATTTGAACCAATTCCGGGACCAATTACCTGAAGAATTTCTTTCTGATGCCTACGAGGGTCTTAATCATGTGAATGATAAGAAACAGCTGGATTCCGTTTTAAAGCAATTGAATCAGCAGATGCACCAGCATCTGAAACATAAAAAAGTTCGTAAGCGCAGACATTCCATTACAAATCTTTCCTGGACTTATTGGGCTATCATTCTAATTTTCCTTCTTACCATTATCGGGTTCATAGTAATACGGATACTTTTGCACGCCAAACGCTAAACGCTTAACGCTTAACGCTGAACGCGTAATGCTTAACGCTAAACGCTGAACGCTCAACGCGTAACGCTAAGTATTTAGGCGTTATAATTGAACCCTAGAGTTTGCCTTATTTTGATTGAATGCGAATTGGACTCGATTTGTGTTCATCGTTCCGCGTTAAGCATTACGCGTTTAGCTTTAGGCGTTAAGCGTTAAGCGTTTAGCGTTTAGCTTTAAGCTTTAAGCTTTAGGCTTTATTGGTATTGTATATAAACAGGCCTCGGTTTAAGCTTAAGAACTTCAGCCGGCGTCATCATTCGACTATTGGGTTCACGGAAATCATTTTTATAGAACAATTTAAATCCCGTGAATTGTACTGGTTCTTTATAAATATAGTCGTGGTATGTGGTCAGTTTTCTGGATTGAGCTCCCCATCCATCCATATCAATCACAACCTGAACCTGGGGATTTGGTTTGATGTTCCTGTAATTCCTAATCATTGCCTGGGTAAAACGATGCACCACAAGAACTTTAGGTGGAAGTTGGTAATTCTTAACGAGATCTGAAAGATATTTAATTGTAAAATTGATGTCATCTGCGTCCATAGTTCCTATTACTGTTCCCGGTTTTTTTCCTGTTTTCATAGAAAATTCCGGGTCTATGCCCAGGTGAACCTGGGGCATTTTCAGGTAGGTTTCGAGCAGGGGAACTTCCTCCTGAACTGTACTTTGTCCTACCTGAATGTCGAGAAAAACGAGTGCATTGATCCTCGCAGCCATTCGAATTACCGAATCAATCTGTTTATATGGCATGCGCAGCCGGTATTTATTTCCTTTGCCCGGATAACCCTGCGCGGTAACAGCGATATAGTGAAGGGCAGGCCTGACAGGTATAGTAGAATCAGCTGCCTGCCATTTCTTAATTTCAATCTTGAGCTTGGCGAACATAGTGTCGGTAGGATATTCTCCGAGGACCCCCATTTTTTTAGAATAAAAATTTCCGTAAAAAGCTACTACCCTGCTGAACGGAAAAATTGCACCCGGCAACGGATACGCCAGTTTAACAGGCCAACGGCCGGAACTGTCGCCATTATTCAAAGCAAAAAGAAGATGGTCGTATTTAACCGTATCCAGGACAGTAGGCCTTTCATTGAGAAGTAACGAATCTTTTATGACAATGGTGTCCTTCTCGTTCTTAATCAATTCACTGTTATTTCTCCGAAATGGATTTCCCGAACCCAAGGCCTTGAAGAAATATAGAATAGCTATTAAAGCGACTAGAACCCCTGCGATTACGAGGTATTGATTTTTAAGAATACCAGATCTTCCGCCTGTTTTGGGAGAAATTTGCATAGAGTTGTTGGTTATCGAACGGATCATCATCATTCGCTTCAGGAAAACGTGTTATAGTGTCCTTTATTTTAAAGTGTTTCTGTTAAAAACTGATTTTTTTATACCAGTTAATCAAGCCGTTGGTAGAAGTGTCATGGCTTTTGGTTTCTTCACTGCTTTTCAATTCTGGAAGTATTTTGCCTGCCAGTTCCTTGCCTAATTCTACACCCCATTGATCAAAACTGAATATATTCCAGATAACTCCCTGAACAAAAATCTTATGTTCATAAAGAGCAATTAGCTGCCCCAGCGAAAAGGGAGTAATTAATTTTATAAGAAAAGAGTTTGTAGGCCTGTTTCCACTAAAAAACTTGAATGGTATCAACTCAGGTTTTATATGAGACGCAAGCAATTCGTCCGGCGTGCGGCCGTTCATAAGGGCTTCGGTTTGTGCAAAAAAGTTTGACAATAATTTGGCATGATGGTCGCCCAATGGATTATGACTAAAAACCGGAGCTATAAAATCGCATGGAATCAAAACGGTACCCTGGTGGATTAGCTGGTAAAAGGCATGTTGTCCGTTGGTACCCGGTTCTCCCCAAACCACAGGACCTGTAGAATATGTAACCGGAATTCCGTTTCTGTCGACCGATTTTCCATTACTTTCCATATTTCCCTGCTGAAAATATGCAGGAAACCTATGCATGTACTGGTCATATGGCAGAATGGCTTCCGTTTGTGACCCAAAGAAATTTCGGTACCATATACCCAGCAATGCCATAATCACTGGAATATTTCTTTCAAACGGTGTATTCTTAAAATGTTTGTCCGATGAATGTGCACCCTGCAGTAATTCTTCAAATGCGGGATAGCCGATAGTTAGTGCAATGGAAAGTCCTATCGCACTCCATAGAGAATATCTGCCCCCTACCCAATCCCAGAAAACAAACATATTTGATCTGTCGATCCCGAATTTTTCAACTTCAGTTTCATTGGTTGACAAAGCCACGAAATGTTTTGCGATATAAACCGGATCTATTGCTGATTTCAAAAACCAGTCCCTTGCTGAATGGGCGTTGGTCATGGTTTCCTGAGTAGTAAATGTTTTTGACGCAATAAGAAAGAGTGTTTCTTCCGGATTGATTTTTTTTAAGATCTCAACAATTTGTGTTGCGTCCACATTGGAAATAAAATAAGCCTGCATACCGTCGATCCAGTAATGCTTTAATGCCTCTGTTACCATCACAGGTCCGAGATCACTGCCCCCTATTCCAATATTTACAATATTACGGATCGGTTTACTGCTATAACCGCGCCATTCTCCGGAATGAATTTTATGGCAAAATGATTTCATATGTTCCAATTCCTCCATGACAGCAGGCATAACATCTTTTCCATCTGAATAAATTGGTTCACCCGAAAAATTGCGTAAGGCGGTATGCAGGACAGATCTTTTTTCCGTTTGATTGATTATTTCTCCGGAAAACATAGCCTGCATCGCATCCCAAACTTTACATTCAGCTGCCAAATCCAATAAATGTGAAAAAACTTCTGCATTCAACAAATTTTTAGAATAATCAAAAAGAATATCACCAAAAATGATTGAATAACGGCTGAATCTTTCCCGGTCTTCGCTAAAAAGGTTTTTCATCTGAATACCTTTCATAACCTGCTGGTCTGCCTGGAGTTTTTTCCAGGCCATCGTTTCTACCGGTGAAATATTCGGGAACATATAAAGAGAGGTCTTTTTATTTGCCCACAAAATTACGATATGAATCTTGTTATTATGAAAGGATTTGAAAACCGGTCACTCAAATTGAGCCAGTGTTTTTAAAAAATCCGATACCATTTCTTCGGAAATGTCCAGGTGAGTTACTATGCGCAGGCGGTTATTGGAAATAGTGAGTAATAAAACTTCTTTTTCCTTCATGCGTGAAATAAAAGAATGAGGATCTTCTCCGTCATTTAACTCAAAAATAACCAGGTTTGTTTCAACCGGAAGGACCATTTTAACCAAGGGATGCTTTTGCAATGCCTCCCCTATTTTTTTTGCGTGTTTATGATCGGTATTAAGTCTTTCAACATTTTTATCAAGGGCATATAAAACGGTCGCGGCCAAAAAACCAGCCTGACGCATTCCCCCTCCAAATACCTTGCGAATTCTTCTGGCCTGTTTAATAAATTTATCCGTGCCCAGGAGTATACTGCCTGCGGGGCATCCAAGTCCTTTATTAAAGCAAACTGAAATGCTGTGAAATAAAGATCCATAATCTCCGGGTTTTTCATTTTTAGCTATCATCGCATTGAATAACCGTGCACCGTCCAGGTGCAGAATGAGCTTGTGCTCATCACATACCCGCCTGATTTTTTTTATCTCTTCCAATTCATAACAACTGCCACCCCCCCGGTTTGAAGTATTTTCCAGACATACAAGCGAGGTTCTGGCTTTATGGACATCGTCGGCGTTAATACTTTTCAAAACCTGTTCAGCCTCAATTCTTCCCCGGTCACCAGCTATTGGCCTTGCCTGGCAGCCAGCATTAAAGGCTATTCCGCCACCTTCGTATATATAAACATGAGCTTCCTGTTCACATATTAATTCATCTCCCGGCCGGGTATGGCTGGTAATGGCAATCTGGTTCGACATGGTTCCGCTGGCGCAAAAAAGCGCGCCTTCCATATTAAAAAGATCCGCCATATTTTTTTCCAGCAGGTTTACGGTGGGATCTTCCCTGAAAACGTCGTCACCTACCGATGCTTTCATCATGGCGTCCATCATTCCTGGAGTTGGTTTTGTTACTGTATCTGAACGGAAATCAATAATCATATTTTTACCTCATGTTAAAATGCAAACATCCCCATTCGGATGGCATGATGATTGAATAAACTACCTTTTAATTAAATTATATAACACTGTAAATTTAACATTATGGACAATTTAATTGTGAAAGGAAGCTGGAATGAGTTGAAAGGTAAATTAAAACAAGCCTATGGCAATCTTACAGATGACGACCTGCGGTTTGAAGAAGGCAAGGAAGATGAATTGCTGGGCCGTTTGCAAAAGAAAACCGGAAAATCCAAAGATGATTTGAAAAAATGGTTTAATTCCGCAAAACAAACAAGTAAAGAAAAACAAACAAGCAAAGAAAAAAGCAGTCATTAGGCCTACCTTTTCCACGGAACCCTTTCATTTAAAAATGGAAGGGTTTTTATTTGCATTAATCTGTCCATGATTATTAAATGAATCTTTAACTTGCGTCCCTATGACACAGGAAAAGCTAATCGATATGAGGTCCCGGCTGAGCGGACTGAGGAGGTTTCTTTGACGTCGGGAACCGGCAGATTAAAATTAATGAAGAGAGACAGTTAACGGGCAGTACAGGCTTCTGGGAAGACAATGAACGGGCCACAGCCATTCTTAAAAACATTAAAGTAAATGAGTATTGGCTAAAACTTTATCAGACAGTTGAAACTGCGGTCGAGGATTTTGCTGTACTCTTAGAATTCTGGAAAGCAGGCGAAGCGTCTGAGGAAGAAACCCGGGAAGCTTATGAAAAATCTTTTGTTTTGTTAGATGAGGCTGAATTCAAATCCACCCTGAATGAACCAGAGGATGAATTACCAGCAGTGCTACAAATTAATTCAGGTGCCGGAGGTACTGAAAGTCAGGACTGGGCCGAAATGCTGATGCGGATGTACCGAATGTATGGAGAAAAACAAGGATGGACCGTTTCAGAACTCGATTTTCAGGATGGAGAATCTGCCGGAATAAAAAGTGTTACCCTGCAATTTGACGGGCCCTTTGCTTACGGATTTCTGAAAGCTGAAAGCGGCGTTCACCGTCTTGTTCGAATTTCTCCCTTCGACAGTAATGCAAGACGACATACATCTTTTGCTTCTGTGTATGTATATCCTTTAATAGATGATACAATAGAAATTGAAGTAAACCCTGCTGATATTGAATGGGCATTTTTCAGAAGTGGTGGCGCAGGTGGACAAAACGTAAATAAAGTAGAAACGGCGGTACGACTTACTCATAAGCCAAGCGGAATTAATGTAGAATGCCAGCAGGCAAGGACACAGGGGGAGAACCGTGAAAAAGCAATGGCGATGCTCAAGAGCCGTTTGTATGAAGAAGAAATGCGTAAACGGGAAGCGATTAAAAATGCCAACAATGCCAGTAAGAAAAAAATAGAATGGGGATCCCAGATCCGGTCTTATGTTTTTCATCCTTACAAAATGATTAAAGATCATCGTACGGGTTTTGAGACTGGTAATATCCAGCCCGTGATGGATGGAGAACTTGATGGCTTTATTAAGGCGTATCTGATGTCTGAAAAAGAAACTGCTTGATTACTGTCATCCGTCATCGATAAAATTTTTGATAATGAATCTCGGCTATTTCTACTACCCGCTGCCTGTAAATGAACCGGTAAAGACTTATGCCCCAGGCTCACCCGAAAAAAAATTATTGAAAAAAGCAATAGCCGGGTTTAAATCAGTTGAACATGATATTCCGGCAATCATTGAAGGGAAAGAAATCCGGTCCGGCAATAAAATTAAAATGTGCCCTCCCCATGAGATTTCTCATACGCTTGGTTATTTTCACAGGGCAAACAGGAAGCAGGTAGAGTATTCCGTTGAGGCAGCATTAAAAGCAAAAACCTCCTGGGAAAAGATGAACTGGGAAAACCGCGCCGCGATTTTTTTGAAAGCGGCGGATCTGCTGGCGGGTAAGTACCGGGCAAACATGAACGCTGCAACCATGCTGGGTCAAAGCAAAAATGTCAATCAGGCAGAGATCGATAGTGCTTGTGAACTAATTGATTTTCTTAGATTTAACGTTCATTATCTCAGTGAAATATACAGACAGCAACCCGTCAGTTCCACAGGCATGCACAACCGCCTGGAGTACCGGTCACTGGAAGGGTTTGTGCTTGCCATTACTCCTTTTAATTTCACTGCCATTGGAGGAAATTTGCCTACTTCGGCTGCAATGTGCGGAAATGTGGTTGTCTGGAAACCTGCGGACAAACAGATTTTTAGTGCCTGGATATTTATGAAAATTTTACAGGAAGCGGGTTTACCAGATGGCGTGATAAACCTGGTTTATGCTGACGGACCAGAACTTGGAGACATTTGTTTTGGTCATAGTGATTTTGCCGGAGTTCATTTCACTGGTTCAACGGCTGTATTCAATACCATCTGGAAACATGTCGGCGAAAATATCGGGAAGTACAGAAGTTATCCGCGTATTGTGGGTGAAACCGGAGGTAAAGATTTTGTGTTGGTTCACCCTGAAGCTGAAGTGGATGTAGTTGTCACAGCATTAGCCAGGGGTGCTTTTGAATACCAGGGTCAAAAATGTTCTGCCGCTTCAAGGGCATATCTGCCTTCTAACCTTGCATCGCAAATTAAAGAAAAATTGGTGTCCGTTATTAAATCCATGAAGGTTGGAACTGTGGAGGATTTCACCAATTTCATCAATGCGGTTATTGATGAAAGAAGTTTTGATAAAATAAAAGGATATATAGACCGGGCTTCAAAAGACCCGCAGGCTAAGATTCTTGTAGGTGGATTAGCAGACAAAACAAAAGGTTATTTCATTCATCCGACCATCATAGAAACGACTGACCCGAATTATGTTACCTTAAAGGAAGAAATATTTGGACCAGTACTGACAATTTATATATATGATGAAAACAAATTTGAGGAGACGATGGATCTGGTGGATAATACTTCAAACTATGCGTTAACCGGTTCAATTATTTCGACGAATCGCAAAGCAATCGAGCTGGCAACGGAAAGACTTCGTCACACTGCGGGTAATTTTTATATAAATGACAAACCCACGGGTGCGGTGGTAGGTCAGCAGCCATTTGGAGGTGCCAGGGGAAGCGGAACCAATGATAAAGCCGGATCTATCATAAACCTTTATCGTTGGCTAAGTGCCCGCACCATCAAAGAAACATTTGATCCACCTACCGGTCATGGTTATCCTTTTTTGGAAGAAGCCTGAGCATTTTATTATTTTTATAAAAATTTCTTATTGAAGACGATCCTGACTGAAAAAGAACTTGCCATTACTATTCAGCGATTGAGTCACCAGCTCCTCGAAAATCATTTGGCTTATGACGATCTGGCGATTATTGGAATTCAGCCAAGGGGCATTTTCTTTTCAAATCGTATCGTTCAGCAAATTAATCAGCAAATAGCGCCGGAAAAGATTACTTACGGGAAACTTGATATTACTTTTTACAGGGACGATGTTCGGCAGGGACTGCACACGCTTAACCAAACGGATATACCGTTCAGTATTGAAAAGAAAACAGTTATCCTGGTAGACGATGTTTTGTATACCGGCAGAACAGTTCGCGCAGCTATGGATGCCCTGCTTGCCTTTGGTAGGCCGGCGAAAGTAGAACTCTGTATTCTGATTGACCGTCGTTTCAGCCGTGAAGTGCCTATTCAGGCAGATTATGCCGGACGTTCCATAGATACTATTATAACACAAAAAGTAAAAGTATTATGGAAAGAAAGAGATGGAAAGGAAGAGGTGGTGTTGCTTTAAGCCTTATTTCGGCATATGACTTCTAAAATATAACTTTGCCTTTTAATGCAACTCAGTACCAAACATCTTCTTGGCATTCGAGATTTACAAGCTTCCGACATTCAGACTATTTTAGACACAGCCACTCAGTTTAAAGAAGTTCTTCAAAGGCCAATAAAGAAAGTTCCCACCCTTCGTGATGTAACTATTGTTAATCTTTTTTACGAAAATTCCACTCGAACGCGAATATCATTTGAACTAGCGGAAAAAAGGCTTTCAGCTGATACCATTAATTTTACTGCCTCCGGTTCTTCTGTTTCTAAAGGCGAAAGCTTATTGGATACAGTAAATAATATACTTTCCATGAAAGTGGATATGGTCGTGATGCGGCATAGTGCAAGCGGCGCACCTCATTTCCTGGCAAAACATATTCCTGCTGCTATCATAAATGCCGGAGATGGTATTAACGAACACCCCACCCAGGCCCTGCTGGATGCATTCTCAATAAGAGAAAAACTCGGATCACTGGAAGGGAAAAAAGTGGCGATCATCGGTGATATCATGCATTCACGCGTAGCACTTAGTAATATTTACCTCTTAAAAAAAATGGGCGCTGAAGTGATGGTGGCAGGTCCGCCAACACTCATACCAGTTCATATTACTGAAGCATTTGGTATTCCGGTGGAATATAATCTGCGAAAAGCTCTGGAATGGTGCGATGTAGCCAATGTACTGCGCATACAACTCGAAAGACAAAACCAGGTATTGTTTTCTTCTCTTCGGGAATACAGTCTTGCTTATGGCATTAACAGGAAACTTCTGGACGGGCTGTCCAAGGAAATCGTGATCATGCATCCGGGTCCCATCAACCGGGGCGTTGAATTGGATAGTGATGCGGCGGACAGTAAGCAGTCTATCATCCTTCAACAAGTTGAAAATGGTGTGGCCGTACGTATGGCAGTACTTTATTTATTGGCTGGCAAAGTTTCGAATCTTTAATACCTTCAAATAAAAATGCAGCGGATTGCGCTTTTTCCCGGCACATTTGATCCGATTACCATCGGTCACCTTGATATTATCAGCCGGTCACTCGGCTTGTTTGATAAAGTCGTAATTGGTATCGGCCGGAACCTCAACAAAATGCCGATGTTTTCGGAAGAACAAAGAATTGCCTGGATCAGGGAAATTTATAAGGATAATCCTGGAGTGGATGCAGTCTTATACGACGGTCTTACCATCAGGTGCTGCCAGCAGGTCGGCGCACACTATATTATACGCGGTATCCGGTACGTGAATGATTTCGAATACGAAAAGGCCATTGCAGATATGAACCGTAGTCTTGATTTCCAAATCGAAACAGTTTTCCTGACCTGCCTGCCTCAATACACTTCTGTAGCATCCACACTTGTGCGCGATGTAATACGAAATGGTGGAGATGTAACACAGTTTCTTCCGCAGGTGGTTGCTGATTCATTGAGAACCTCAAAGCCCGGAGCAAGTGTGAGAATGTGAGAGTTTGAGAATGTAATGTCAACGGCTAACTATTAATAGCTACCGGTTAAAGAAAGAGAATAATATAATTTACTTAGATGTCTATTTGGTTTAAAATGGATTGGGATATTGAAAAGCTGAACAAACTTTCGGCTAATACAATGAATGATTTATTGGGAATTAAATTCACGGAAGTTGGCGAAAATTATCTCAAAGCCTCGATGCCTGTTGACCAGCGCACGCGCCAGGCTTATGGATTATTGCATGGAGGAGCTTCGGTAACACTGGCTGAAACCGTTGGCAGTGTGGCCTCAGTAATGGTTGTTGACCCTGAACTTTATTTTTGCGTAGGAGTCGAAATCAATGCTAATCATCTTCGCAGCGTGAAAGAAGGTTTTGTAATTGCAACGGCCATTCCACTTCATATTGGAATGTCTTCCCATGTCTGGGATATTAAGATAATTGACAAGAATGAAAAATTGATATGCGTCAGCAGACTGACAGTGTATGTTAAGAAGAAGAAACTGTAGTGTGAGAGTGTGAGAGTGTGAGAATAATTTCAACACCCGCATTCTCACACTCTCACACTCTCACACTCTCACACTAAATTAAGTACCCTCCCGCTTTCATCACATCCAGTATACCCGGATAAGTGTTTTGATAAACTATTTTAAATTCTGAATGCCCTATCCATTTTAGCTCCGTAATATCTTCTTCAGTTTGTGGAGTAAGTTTTTGATTTCCGTTTGTTTTCATCAGCCACCAATGCGTTTCTTTCAAAATGATCTGTCCTCTTTCTTCATATTCATGTTCTGTAATCAGCAGAAACCTGATAAGTTCCAAGTGACTGATCCCTGTTTCTTCTTTTACTTCACGCTGGGCACATGATTCAAATGATTCACCCGGATCGAGTTTTCCCTTGGGAAGATCCCATTTACCCCGGCGAAACATAAAGAGGATCTCCTTATTTTCATTTATGACCAAACCCCCGGCCGCTTTTATTAAAATCCTGTTTTCTTTATTCATGATAAAGATAAAGATAGGCCGCCTTAATCAATTCCGGCATTTGCTTCATCTTGTTAATAATGATAAAGAAATGAATACATTTAATCCTTGATGATAAATCAATCTTCAAAACAAAGGAATTTTTTATCTTCACAGCATGACCAATGAAAAAGCAGTCGCTGAAAAACTCCTGGAAATTCAGGCTATTAAATTAAGCCCTGAAAAGCCTTTTACCTGGGCATCGGGATGGAAAAGTCCCATTTATTGTGATAACAGAAAAATTCTTTCCTTCCCCCATATCCGTGAATTTATCAAATCGGAGATGTGTAACCAGATTTTTGAAGAATTTCCGGAAGCCGAATATTTGGCCGGCGTTGCGACTGCCGGTATAGCATGGGGAGCGATGGCTGCAGACCAGCTTAAGCTGCCTTTTATATATGTTCGTTCAAAGCCCAAGGAACACGGCATGGGCAACCAAATTGAAGGTTATTACCAGGAAGGAAAACAGGTTGTTATTATTGAAGACCTGATCTCTACAGGAAAAAGTAGCCTGGCTGTTGCACAGGCACTCAAAGCTGCAGGTTTGCAAATTGCCGGTTTGGTTTCTATATTTAACTATGGTTTTGATGAAGCAGCTAAAGCATTTACAGCCGAAGGCATTAAAACACGATCATTAACCGATTATTCAACTTTGATAGCTTTAGCGGTAGAAAAAGGATCGGTAAATGCAGCACAATATGAAACACTTGTTAAATGGCGGGAAGATCCTTCAAACTGGAAAGCTGTTTCGTATTTTTGAAAATTAATTATCTCGTATGAAAAAGATTTTGTGTTTGAATGTTTTGTTACTCAGTTGTTTTTATGTTTTCAGTCAATCTTCAGCACCTGTTCGCAAAGGCGCATTTGAAACGGCAACTATCAGTGTACCTACAGTACAGTGTGAACAATGTAAGGATAGAATTGAAAAATATCTGACCCGTGAAGATGGGGTACAAAAAGTTACAGTCGATTTCAAAAAGAAGACATGTAAAGTCACGTATCTCTGGGACCGCACAACTATTGAAAATATAAAAACAGCTATTGCCAATGTCGGCTATGATGCCGGTGATGTAGCGGCTGATCCGGAAGCGTATAAAAAACTACCTACCTGCTGTAAAAAACCAGAAGATGGAGGCGGTCATGAAAAGCAATAAATGGATGATTTAAAAAGAAGAGAATTTATACGAAACACTTTCCTTGCCGGAGCAGGGATTTCCCTGAGTGTTCCTGAATTTTTGCACCCCCATCCAAATCAGGTCTCCGTTTTACAACCTGTTCCTTTTTGCCAAAAGACTTTTTCAGCGAAGAAAGTAATTGTAGCAGGTGCGTAATCAGTATTTAATATCAACCGGAAATTTACCTTCTCCAAGACCGAGTTCTGCAGATGCTGCACTACTGATCCTGATAATTAACCCATTACTTTCTTTCATTTCCGGAAGCTGGCCTAATACTTTCGCGTAGATTGTTTTACCATTTAAGCCCGATACACGTATTATGGATCCTACGGGTAACCCATTCATTAAAGCATAATATTTTCCGTCCGTCCATCCGCTGGTGCTTTTGAAAGTTCCTGCTACGCCACTGGCAGATTTTCCGCTGCCTGTATAATCAATACTAAAAAATCCCCCATTACTATGGGTGATGGCATAATTGTTTACTTTTTCGTTGGCATTACTTACAGGGACAATGGTAGTAGTTGCAGATGTATTAGAAGCTGTTGCCGTTACCGTCTTGGTTGGTTCCGGCCGATATAAGGGGGAAGAATTTGGAGGAGATGTTTTGCTTGCAGATTGAGCAGATTCATCAGCAGGTTTTAAGCCTTTATTTGCAAGATCGGCTGCCGGTACATTTGTAGCCGGATTAGATGATATTCCTATTGCCAGGGGTGAAAGGTCTGTTTTTACTTTCAGGAATCCGATTATTAACGTCGTTCCTTGCTTTACATCGTCCCTTTTTATTTTATTCCATTTTTCGAGACTGGTTACCGGGACATCATTATAAATCGAACTGATTTTATACATCCATTCCTTTTCTCCTACTACATGGTAAATCGGAACCAGGGTTTCACCATTGACTTTTATTTGTTTCTGATCAAAATTGTTCACTGTAAGTGGAATATTGAGTTGTGTTGCCACCTCCAGTGGTTTATCAAAACTCATGTTGTTAAAACTGGCTATATCATGCGGACTAAGGTTAAATAAACGTCCGATACTATACCAGTTTTCTTTCGCAACCACCATATGAATAAGGTAAAATTTGCCGCTGGTACCTTCAATATTGAGCTGGATTTGTTGCGAATAGCCAGTAAAAATGGAAAAAACAAGGTAAATTATAAGGGCAATCCTGTTTTTCATATCAGGTATTTATGGATGAACGCAAAGATGCTTAATAATCTTGCAAATGAAATATTAAAATACTGGTTATTGTCTTATTCTCCATGATTTGGGATAATAGTTATTCATTCTTTTTTCAATCATTTTTACCCAGCCCATTCGCTGGCCAAGGTATCTTATAGCCTTCCAGCCTTTGTCACCTGAATTTAATCCAAATGGTTCTCCACGTAAATAACTTAGAGCATCTGATTTAGATACATCCAGATATGAAGATTCATACTTCAAAAAATTGGCCAAAGCCAGTTCGTGATCCGGAATCAATTCATTTTCACCTGGTCTTCCTATACGAATACCGGCTTTTTTTAAATAGAGGTTGTTTTTCAACGTTTCAAATTCATTTACAATGACCCCAGGTAACGCATGAATGGATTCTCCTACAAACAGATAACGAAGTGTTTTTTCATCTATCCAAGTGTTTATTTGTTTTTCAACGGATGCAGAAACCCTTCCTTCGTTTCTGCTTTTCTTAGTTTTAATAGTATGTTCAGTGCCTTGTTTTTTTTGAATAACAGATAGAAAAAAACCTTCTCCTAAAACTTTGTCGGGATAGAACCTGTAGCCATAAGCAGCCATCTTTTCAGATTTTGTTTCTATGATGTTCCATGATGGATCAGGAGCCAGGCATATCGAAATACAGGCGTATTGTTGAAAAATCATGTCCAGAATATCTTCATTTTCTTCTTTTGAATATGAACAGGTTGAATAAATTAATAAGCCATCTTCTTTTAAACTATCCCAGGCATCTTCCAGAATGCGACGCTGCCGCTGGCTGCAGAGTTGCACCAGGTCCATATTCCAGTTTTTAGCAGCTTCCGTGTCTTTTCTGAATAATCCACTACCACTACAAGGCGCATCAATGAGTATGATGTCGAAAAAGCCTGGAAGCTTCTTAAAATGGATGGGATCATTATTTGTAACAATGCCATTTGCAAATCCCCATTTTGTCATGTTTTGATATAAGGCAGGCACCCTTGATTTTATCACTTCATTACTTACCAGGAAAGACTCTTCTGATATAAGGGATTGTAACATGGTAGATTTACCTCCTGGCGAAGCACATAAATCGAGTATTCTGAGATTCCGTGTCAGGTCTGTAGTCTTTTTAATAGCGAAAGAAACAAACATCCCGGACGCCTCCTGCACATAGTAAAGTCCGGCGTGAAATAGGGGATCAAGTGTGAAGGAAGGTCGTGAAGAAAGATAATAAGCATCCTCTGCCCATGGTACTGCATAAGAAATATCAAAAGGCGGCTCTTTGATTTCCTTTGGCCAACCGCCATTCTGCAAAATTGGTTTTCCCGGATTCATATGCACCGATACCAACTGATCACCGGATTCATGAACAGATTGAAATGCCTTTGGGTCAAAATGATCCAATTTACTGAGAGACATGATTAGTTCAGCCGGAATAGTAGGTGTCAATTAATATATTTAGTGCGTGAATATAAATCAGAACCTTATAATGAATTGTTGCTTGACCTTGAATTCATCTCTGAAAAAAACCAAGCCTGCAGAAAAAATATCTATACTCATTTTCACTTTTGGATGCCGTTGAATGATAGCCCATGCTTCTTCCATTTCCCGGCTCCAGTGAATATCATGTATGATGATCAGTGAAGTCTTTGAAATTTTATTCAGAAATTTTTCAAAATATTCCAATACGGGTTTTTTTCTATGATTGCCGTCTATAAATACAAGATCGGATGGAGGATTATCTGCAATCAGGGTTTCAAGTTTCTCATCAAAATTTCCGGTAACCAGTTTAATATTTGTAAGATCCAGCTGACTGAATGTTTCTTTTGCAATACCCGAAATTTCAGAAGAACCTTCTATGGATATTACGTTGGATAATTTATCAGCCGATGCCAGGTAGGCTGTGGAGATTCCAAGAGAACTGCCCATCTCAAAAATAGTTCGGGCGTTATAATAATTTGCAAGACGAAATAAGAGTCTTCCGAATTTTTGTTTGCTGACTGCTTTGCCTGCAATTTCTGAAATTATTTTATTTTCATTTCCGCGATTCGATGAACCGGCACCAAAATCATTGACGATCAATATTCGTTTATCCTCCAGGAGATTATTTTTAACCCGCTCGATTTCTTCATATGCATAATAATACCGGTTATCATTTAGAACTGAGCTCACTAAATCATAAACAAAAGGTGAATGAATCCCATGACCCCTGCCATTGGAAGCTAATAAAACATATTGCATCCATTTATAAATAAGTTGGGATTTTGAATACATGGGACTTATACGAAGTGTTCCGAAAGTGATTTTATTCTGGTCCAGCTTTGAAAATCCATAGCATAAGCATGCTTCTGGTCTTCTGGAACTTTCATTGATTGTATAAGTTTGAAAATATCTGTCGGGATTTCGGGGAAAAAAGCGTCCCCGTCTAGTTTGGCAAATACCCTTGTCATGTAAATAGCATCACATAATAATATTGATTCTTTATAAATTTGTCCACCGCCACCGATAAAAGCTTCTTTCGAATCTGTTTTCCCTGCAAGTTCAACGGCTTTAAAAAGGCTGTCAGCTTCCTGTACATCAGGATGACCGGCATTATATCCAGGCTGGCGACTGATCACAATATTGAATCTTCCGGGAAGGGGTACATTTCCAAGTGCTTCGAATGTTTTCCTTCCCATGATCAGCGGAAATCCCCAGGTGGTATTTTTGAAAAACTTCATATCCTCCGGAAGGTTCCATAACATCTGATTATTTTTCCCAATCGCATTATTTTCAGTAGCGGCTACAATTATAGATAGCTTCATGGAAGTTTATTTAAACAGCTACGTTCGCTTTAATCGGGGGATGTGGCTGATAATTTTCCAGAACAAAATCTTCGTATCTGAATTCAAATATATTTTTTACTTCCGGATTCAATTTCATATTTGGCAATGGATTTGGTGTTCTTGTCAATTGCAGAAAAGACTGGTCCCGATGGTTGTTATATAAATGAACATCACCGAAACTATGTATAAACTCTCCGGGTTCCATTCCTGTTACCTGGGCTACCATCAGTGTTAATAAGGCATAAGATGCAATATTAAATGGCACACCCAGAAATACATCTGCACTACGCTGATACAGCTGGCAGCTTAAACGCCGGAGGCCACCCGGATTTTCAGGTGGAGTAGTATAAAACTGGAACATGACATGGCATGGCAAGAGCGCCATTTCCGATAGTTCTGATACATTCCAGGCGCTTACAATCAAACGCCGACTATCGGGATTAGTTTTGAGCTGATGGATCAGATTGCTTATCTGGTCAACCTGTTTCCCATCAGCACCGGTCCAGCTTCTCCATTGTTTGCCATACACGGGTCCCAGTTCACCCTGCTCATTAGCCCATTCATCCCAAATACTAACGCCATTTTCTTTGAGATATCTGATATTAGTGTCTCCTCTTAAAAACCAGAGTAACTCGTAAATAATACTTTTCAAATGAAGTTTTTTCGTAGTAACCATGGGAAATCCATTCCTCAATTCAAAACGCATCTGATAGCCAAAACAACTTTGGGTACCTGTACCTGTCCGATCTTCTTTTTGAATTCCGTTTTCTGTTATATGCCTGAGTAATTCCAGGTATTGTTTCATAACCGCAATTTACTGAAGTTCTGAAAGCCTTAGTGAATTGTTATAATAAAGCTAATTACCGTCTGCATAAAGAGTGTATAAATTAACAAGCTCTGGCATATATTTGGCATCCTTTTTTAAAACAAAAACTTCAGATTATGAAACATTTCATAGTAGCAGGTATTTTCGTCGTGGCGGCTTTGATTACTTCTGTCAACAGTTTTGCCCAACAGACAGATCCCGCAACGCGGCAGGCACAGATGAAACAAAAATTAATTACGGATTTGAAAATGACTGATGTACAGGCCGATTCAGTTGTTGCTATAAGCATGTCATATATGCCTCAGCGAAGAGCAATTTATCAGGATCAATCCCTGAGTCAGGATGATAAACAGGCAAAATTGAAGGAAATCTCCGATCAGGCCGATAAACGTATACAACCTATTTTAGGTGATCCCTTATTCAAACAATATCAGGATTGGAGGACAAAGAATATGCAACAAATGCGTGGAGGGAGACCTAACTGACTACTGTCAACCCTTCTTAACTTCCTTAGCCCAGCCATCTTTCAAACTCACCGTCCGGTTGAAAATAATTTTTTCTTCGGAACTATCTTTATCAAGGCAGAAATAAGCTTTACGCATAAACTGATATCGCTCGTTAAACTTTGCATTTGCAAGAGATGGTTCTGCTAAAGCATGTCTGTTAATTTCAAGGGAGTCGGGATTAATATAATCTTTAAAATCCCCTTCCTCCATGGCTGGATTTTCAACTTTAAATAGCCGGTCATATAATCGCAGTTCTACCGGAATAGCGTGTGCTTTGCTCACCCAGTGAAGTGTTCCCTGAACTTTTAAGCCGGAGGCATCATTACCACTTTTACTTTCAGGGAAATATATACAATGCAGTTCTGTAATGTTGCCCTGATTATCCTTAATCACCTGTTCGCATTGAATAATATAAGCGCTTTTCAAACGCACACTTTTACCCGGAGCAAGCCTGAAAAACTTTTTAGGTGGGTTCTCCATAAAATCTTCCTTTTCTATATACAGTTCTCTGCTAAATGGAATTTCCCTCTTGCTTGATTTTTCACCAGCTTCAGGATAATCTTCCGTGGTCATCATCTCCACCTGTTCAGGATAATTTGTGATAACAATTTTCAAAGGATCAAATACAACCATTTTCCGAAGAGCGTTCTTATTAAGGTCTTCCCGCAGACAAAATTCGAGCAGGGAAACATCGATCAGGTTATCCCTTTTCTGCACACCTATCCGGTCAGTAAAATTGCGAATGCTTTCAGGAGTATACCCACGACGACGCAGGCCTGAAATTGTTGGCATGCGAGGATCATCCCAGGAGTCTACATATTTTTCATTTACCAATTGAAGTAATTTTCGCTTACTCATGATGGTGAATGTGAGATTGAGCCGGGCAAATTCATATTGTCGGGAAGGAAAAATTTCAAGTTTTTCAATAAACCAGTCGTATAGAGGCCGGTGTGATATAAATTCCAGGGTACAGATGGAATGGGTGATATGTTCAATTGAATCACTTTGACCATGTGCAAAATCATACATAGGATAAATAAACCAGTCATTTCCCGTACGGTGATGATGTGCTTTTTTGATTCTGTAAATGATCGGATCGCGCATATGCATATTTGGAGAACCCATGTCGATCTTTGCGCGCAATACTTTTTCCCCATCTTCATATATTCCTGACCGCATTTCCCTGAATAGCTGAAGATTTTCTTCAACAGATCTGTTCCTGTATTTATTTGCTTCACCAGGCTCAGTAGGCGTTCCTTTCTGGGATGCTATCTCTTCACTGGAACTATCATCAACATAAGCCAAACCTTTTTTAATTAGTTTGACAGCAAATTCGTAAAGCTGTTCAAAATAATCTGAAGCATATAAAATCTTATCCGGATTGAATCCCAGCCATTTCACATCTTCTATGATGCTTTCTACATATTCTGTTTCTTCTTTTACCGGGTTGGTATCATCAAATCGCAGATTTGTTTTTCCTCCATATTCAAGAGCCAGGCCGAAATTGAGACAGATCGATTTCGCATGACCGATGTGCAGATACCCATTGGGCTCAGGAGGAAATCGGGTGAGGATAGTTTTGTTTTTACCGGATTTCAGATCCTCTTCAACAATTTCTTCCAGGAAATTAAGTGATCTCGCTTCCGCATTAGATTCAGCCATATTTTTAATTAATCAGGGGGCGAAATTAATTCATTTTAAGCCTAAAGCTTAAGCTTCAAAGCCCAATACCGGACAATTAATGAATTTATTTTTTCTCAGCCCCACTCCCATACTCCCATACTCCCATACTCCCATACTTTCTTTTATCTTTTCCCAAAAATTAGACTTCCGATACGGACCATGGATGATCCCATTTCCAGGGCAATAAGATAATCACTGCTCATACCCATACTTAGTGTATCGACAGGATCCGAAGGGAAGGATGTTTTTATTTTTTCAAAGATTTCCCTGAGACGTTTAAATTCATCATGTATCAATGCCTGATTTTCAGTAAGGGATGCCATACCCATACATCCTGAAATAAGCGAATGACTGAATTTCTCATTCTGCCTGTTTTGGTTTACGGTTATGATAAGAGAATCCAGCTCTGTTTCATTCATTCCAAATTTGGTCTCTTCTCGGGCAATAAATATCTGGAGAAGACAAAATATGACGCGCTGGTTTTTAGCTGCCTGTTTATCAATTTCATGTAAAAGTTTCAGACTGTCCACCGATTGAATCATATAAATGAAGGGAGCGATGAACTTCACCTTATTGGTTTGCAGGTGACCGATGAAATGCCATCGGATATCTTTAGGCAGAGCTGTCTCCTTTTCCATGAGCTCTTGAACATAATTTTCACCAAAGTCCCTTTGTCCCTGGTTATACAATTCCCGAATTTCTTCCACGGACTTTGTCTTTGAAACAGCAACTAACCGGGATCCATAAGGTTTAAGAATGTCCAGAATATTCTGATATGATGAAACTGACATGTGAAGAGATCATTTTAATATACTCCTGGAAATCACGATACGCTGCACTTCACTGGTACCTTCATAGATCTGTGTAATTTTAGCATCTCTCATAAGCCGTTCCACATGGTATTCTTTTACATAACCATAACCGCCAAGAATCTGGACAGCTTCGGTAGTAGTCCACATGGCAGTTTCACTGGCAAATACCTTGGCCATGGATGAACTAACAGCATAATCGAGTCCCTGGTCTTTTTCTATTGCGGCTTTTAAACAAAGTAGTCTCGAAGCTTCTATCCTTGTTGCCATATCCGCTAGTTTAAATTGAATGATCTGATGGTTTTTAATTTCTGTACCAAAAGATTTTCTTTCTTTAGAATACTTAAGTGCCAATTCATAAGCGCCGGAAGCAATGCCCAATGCCTGTGAAGCGATTCCGATTCTTCCGCCGGATAATGTTTTCATGGCAAATTGAAATCCAAATCCGTCTTCACCTATCCTGTTCTCTTTCGGCACAATTACCTCATTAAAACTAATACTGTGGGTGTCACTGCCTCTTATTCCGAGTTTATTTTCTTTGGTACCAACCTGTATTCCGTCTGTATTTTTTTCAACAATGAATGCATTTATGCCTTTACTGCCTTTTGTAGCATGTGTTTGAGCCATCACCAGGTAAACCGAAGCCGAATTACCGTTGGTAATCCAGTTTTTCATACCGTTCAACACATAATGATCACCTTTATCGACTGCGGATGTTTTCTGAGAAGTTGCATCGCTGCCCGCTTCCGGTTCACTGAGTAAAAATGCACCAATGTATAATTCTCCGTCTTTTTTACCTGCGGCCAGGTACTTTAGCCAATTTTCTTTTTGATATAAGGACCCATATGCTTCCAGTCCCCAGCATACCAGAGAATTATTTACACTCATGGCTACAGAAACACTTGCGTCAATTTTACTTATCTCTTCCATCGCGAGCACATAACTGACCGTATCCATGCCGGCGCCACCACATTCCACAGATGTCATCATACCCATAAACCCAAGGTGCGCAAGTTTCAGCAATTGTTCACGAGGCAGTTGTTGCTTTTCATCTCTTTCAATAACACCCGGAAGACATTCCTTTACTGCAAAATCACGTGCTGCCTGGCGAATAGCCATCTGTTCTTCTGTGAAAGTAAAATCCATAGTAATAAAAATGGTCCGGGCAAAAATAACAGAAATCAACTGAGAAAACTAACAACTGTTAGGTTTTGAACGCGAAAGAGGTTTAGTTACCTTTAACCCCTTGAAAAAGATGATATGAGTAAAAGCGGTAATGTTATAAAAGTAAGTTCTGAAGTGGGCCGGCTTCGACGGCTATTGGTGCACAGTCCGGACAGCGGATTAGGAAAAGTAGTTCCTTCCAAAGCTCAGGACTGGTTATTTGAAGACATTGTTCATCTTGATACCATCCGGAAAAAAGAATATGATTTCTATACAAAACTGCTTTTATATTTTCTCGATCCCGGCCTGATCCTCGGGAAGCTCAAAGATATCGATGCAGAAAAAAACAAAAGAAATTTCTATAAACCGGAGCATAAAGATTTTTTCAGGTCAGATAAAGTAATTGAACTCCAATGGTTGCTGGCCGAAATTCTGGAGGACCTGGAGATTCGTCTGAAACTGGCAGCTTCCGTATGTGCAATTGAGAACTGTTCTTATGATACCCAAAAGGAATTACTTGAACTAAGTCCGGTTGCACTTGCAAAAACATTTATTACCGGCACACTTGAATCCGGACGCATGCTTTTTGCTCCCATTCCAAATTTTATATTTACAAGGGATATTGGAATCGTTATCAATGAATTCGTTTTGTTAAATAAGCCTGCCAAAAAAGCCAGGACCAGGGAAGCACTGATCGCTAAATATATTTTTTTCAATCACCGTTTCTTTAATTCATACCAGAAAAATATTCTTGAACTCAATGATGGTTACCATCATTTTTTATTACCTAAAGAAGGTGACGATCGAAAAGTCACTCTCGAAGGAGGAGATGTAATGGTAGTTACCAGGGAACACCTCCTGATCGGTGTGAGTGAAAGGACTACAATGGAAGCCGCTCATCAGGCTATTCAATTGCTTTTTGAAAAAAATGTGGTTAAGAAAATAACTGTTATAAAAATTCCGAAAAAGCGGGACTACATGCATATTGATACTGTATTTACCCAGATTCGAAGAGATGCCTGGGTGATGCTTGGTGTGTTCTCGAAAAAATCCATGAAACACGAAGACGAAGATTCAGTACAAAGGGCGCTGGAAGGATCAAAAAAGGATGAAAAATTAAGAATCATTCAATTCAGAAAAAAAGACATTGACAACCCGGTATATTTTGATAATCTGGAAGACCTTTTATCGGAAATCAGCAAAGACGATTTACAATGCAGCGGTAAAGTGAAATTCATTTACTCGGGCAACAATGAATTTCCTTTTGATGCCCGGGAACAATGGACAGATTCCTGTAACCTGCTGGCTTTGAAAGAAGGTGTGGTGCTGGGTTATGACCGGAATGACAAAACCATAGAGGCATTTAAGAAAAACGGATTTCAAATCATTAATGCTCATGAATTGATAAAACAGCTTGAGGATGGAATTTTAAAAACGGACCAGATAAAAGATACAGTTATTCTCATGCCATCGGCAGAACTATCCCGTGCTCGCGGTGGCTTTCATTGTATGAGCATGCCATTATTAAGAGATGATCTTTAACAAGTATGGGAGTATGGGAATGAAAAAATAAAACGATCAACTGCCAACAAATATGCAAAACACATCAAATGTTTTAATGATCAGACCTCTGCATTTTGTTTACAATGAAGAAACGGCGGTCAATAATAGTTTCCAGAAAAAAGGAAACCAGGAAAATCTTTCGGAAAAAGCAGTACAGGAATTTGACGAATTAGTGAAGGAGCTTCAAAAGCAGGATATTGAAGTAACTGTTATTGAAGATTCTCCGGTGCCTCATACTCCGGATGCCATTTTCCCGAATAATTGGATTTCCTTTCATGAATCCGGGATCTATTGTCTTTATCCTATGTTTGCTCCCAACAGAAGAAAAGAAAGAAAAACAGAAGTTCTTGATACCATTCGCAAGAAATTTCACTATCATAAACTTTTTGATTTCACGGATTATGAATCTGAAAACCTTTTCCTCGAAGGGACCGGAAGTATGGTACTCGATCGTGACAAACGCCTGGTTTATGCATGTATTTCTCCACGAACAAGTCTTCTTGTGCTGGAAGATTTCTGCAAAAAGATGGATTACCGTCATGTAGTTTTCCATGCTACTGATAAAACAGGGAATAACATTTACCATACCAATGTTATGATGTGTGTTGCAGATAAATTTGTAGTGATCTGTGTTGATTCCATCATGGATGCTCAGGAAAAAAAATATGTAACAGATACTATATTATCCAGTGGAAAAGAAATAATCCCAATCAACCTGGAACAGATGAATCAATTTGCAGGTAATATGCTTCAGCTGGAAAATAAAAACAAGGAAAAAATCCTTGTCATGTCGAACGCAGCCTGGTTTTCACTTTCTCCGGAACAAAAAGAAAAGCTGGTACAATACAACCGGATTGTACATGCTTCTCTTCAAAGCATTGAATCGAATGGCGGTGGCAGTGCAAGATGCATGATCGCCGAAATTCATTTGTGAGGATTGAAGTGAAATTACTCTCTTACTGCATGGGGGAATCAATTCAAATGCTTATTTTTGGGACCGTTTTGGAAAGATTGAAGAATTTCAACGAATCTGCCATTTGATTGAAACCAATTCAACAAAATCAACTTTTTTCTAATTAATGCAACAAAAAGTTTCTAAAATCGGGGTACTCACTTCCGGCGGTGATTCACCGGGAATGAATGCCGCCGTTCGTGCAGTTGTTCGTACAGGGATTTATAACGGATTGGAAGTTTTCGGTATTATGCGTGGATACAGTGGAATTATTGAAAATGACATCATTCCACTTCATTCACGCAGTGTAGCCAATATCATTCAACGTGGCGGAACTATACTCAAGACAGCCCGCTGTAAGGAGTTTTTCGAATATGAAGGGAGATCACGTGCATATGCCAATTTAAAAAAGCTGGGAATTAACGGTCTGATCATTATTGGCGGAGATGGTTCTTTCCGGGGTGCACACAAATTCAGTTCAGAATTCGAAATTCCGTGTATCGGAATTCCAGGTACAATCGATAAGGATATTGCCGGAACTGATTTTACCATTGGGTTTGATACTGCTGTTAATACGGCTGTTGAAGCTATTGACAAAATCCGGGACACGGCTGATGCCCATGACAGACTTTTTGTGATTGAAGTAATGGGCCGTGATGCAGGATACATTGCCCTCCATAGCGGCATAGCAACTGGTGCAGAAAATATCCTGATTCCTGAAAGGAAAACGGATATTGAAGAATTGATAAGTTCTCTTCAGGAAAAGGAAAAAAGGAAAAAACTGGTGAACCTTGTTGTGGTTGCAGAAGGTGATAATTACGGGGGCGCTGAAGAAGTAGCGAAAATAGTTAAGCAAAGGTTGCCTAATATTGACACTCGTGTTTGTATTCTGGGACATATACAGCGGGGCGGTTCTCCCAGTTGCATAGACAGAGTAATCGCCAGCCGTATGGGATATTCAGCAGTAGAATGTTTACTTGAAGGTAAATTCAATGTCATGGTAGGTGTTGTAAATAATAAGATCCATTTCACACCTTTGGAGAAAGCAGTTAAAGCCAAACAGAAAATTGGAGACGACTGGTTGAAGATTATTAAAATTTTAGCGTCATAAAGTAAAAAGTAATTTATTAAAGACTTAATCAAATAACAGAAGTTCCGGTTTTTCCTTTTTAATTTTTACTTTTTACTTTGTATAGTTCAAAAAACATAAACAACCCGATAGCATGTCAAAAAACCTCGACAAATATATATACGGCCAGATGGATAAACAGGCCGGACTGGAGCATACCTTCCACCGGACTAAAATTGTTGCTACTGTAGGTCCGGCCTGCGATACATATGATAAATTGTTGTCGCTCGTAAAGGCTGGTGTAAATGTTTTCCGATTGAATTTTTCACATGGCAGTCACGAGGACAAAACAAAAATCATTGAGCATATCCGGAAAATAAATTCATCAGAACCGTTTAATATTGCCATCCTGGGAGATTTGCAGGGGCCTAAACTCCGGGTAGGTGAAATAGAAGGGGGAAGCATGCTGGTAGTAGAAGGTGATATACTGACGTTCACCAATACCAAGCTTGTCGGAACTATGGAAAGAATATATGTTTCTTATCCCAACCTGCATGAAGATGTGAAAGTTGGCAACATCATCATGATAGATGACGGCAAACTTGAGGTAACGGTTATTAGTATTGAAAAGAACCACGACGTAAAAGTTCAGGTGAAATTGGGTGGTGTGCTTTCTTCCAAGAAAGGTGTAAACCTTCCCGATACTAAAATTTCACTGCCAGCCATAACCGAAAAAGACGAAGCTGACCTTGCATTCATAATAGAACAACAGCTCGACTGGGTAGCCCTTTCATTTGTGCGTCGGGTAAATGACATTGTAGGACTTCGTGACAGACTTAATCTGAAAAAGAGTAAAACCAAAATTATTGCCAAGATTGAAATGCCCGAGGCGCTAACCAACCTGCGCGAAATCATTTTAGAGTCAGATGGTATTATGGTAGCCAGGGGCGACCTTGGTGTTGAACTTCCGGTTGAGCAGGTTCCACTTATCCAAAAACAGATTATACGCAAATCAATTCACCGTGCGAAACCGGTAATTGTTGCCACACAAATGATGGAAAGCATGATTGACCGAACCAAACCCAACCGAAGCGAAATTACTGATGTGGCAAACGCTGTGTTAGAAGGAGCGGATGCGGTTATGTTAAGTGCAGAGACTGCAACCGGCAATTATCCCACCCTGGTAGTGGAAACCATGCGCAAAATTATAATGGAAGTTGAAAAAACAGATTATCACTATAATCGTGAAGATGAGCTGGAACCCCAACCCCACTCTCCTTCTTTTCTCAGTGATGCAATATGTTACAATGCTTGTAAGCTTGCAAAAGATACACAGGCAGATGCACTTATAGGAATGACACAGAGCGGATATACAGCCTTCATATTATCAAGCTATCGACCAAAATCTCCGTTATACATTTTTTCCAAAGAAAAAACCCTGATTAACCAGCTCAGTCTAAGCTGGGGGGTGCGGGCATTTCATTATGCAGAAGAAGAAAGCATGGATGAAATTGTTGCTGACCTGACTGAAATTCTGAAACAAAGAGGGTTCATCAAAAAAGGAGACGTGATTATAAATACAGGAAGTATACCAGTTGCCGAACACTTACCTACAAACCTGCTGAAAATATCTAAAATAATTTGAGAAAGTCTTGTAGTGTGGTAGTAACGTTTAAGTTCTTAATCGCAAAATCATCTCCTCAATCTCCCCTCGGTCTGCCATGATGACCGACTGATCTTCAATCATAAAAGGTTGAACAAAATCCATTGATGATTTTTTTAATTTACTGGCCGAACTATGAAATTGAGTAGCCCCTGTTTCCTTTTTTAAATCACCTATATTCCCGGCACGAATACCAGATCCCGGCATAATCTGGATGCGACCGGCTGCCTGCGTGATAAGATCTTTTATTAAAGGAGCGCCCATGATTGCTTTTGGTTGTTGTCCGGAGGTGAGAATTCTTTCGCACCCAATCTCAATAATATCTTCCAATGCTTCAAAAGGATTAACGGACCAGTCAAAGGCCCTGTGAAAACAGACGCCCATTGGATAAGCTTTTTCAATGAGTTTAGAAGAATGGGTTTTATCAATCCGGCCATCCTCTGACAACATCCCAAAAACAACGCCATCGCAGCCGGCAGATTTGCAAGCTGTCACTTCATGAAGCATCACTTCAAATTCTTCTTCTGAAAATAAAAAATCCCCGCCCCGGATCCGTATTATGGGGTACAATTCGATCCCAATTTTTTTGCGTGCTGTTTTAATAAGACCGATGCCAGGGGTTGTTCCACCAGAAGCAGGATCAGCACACAGCTCTATCCTGTCAGCACCGGCCTCCGATGCAATCAGTACCGAATCAAGATTATAACAACATATTTCAAGTATATTTTTTTTCATCAGCTAAACCAGCTTTCAGATTCATAAATTTTTTCTTCGTGTGTAGATCGCACGGCATAAGTAAAACCTTTCTGAATACAGAATGCACCAAAACTTCCGTCTTTTTTCAAAGCCAGGAAACCAACCTGAAGATTTTTTGCCTTTTCAGGATCCCTTTTCACAATTCTTTCCACCGCCTTACGGCATGCATCTCGGGGAGAAAGACCCAGTCGCATATTTTCAACTACCAGGTGCGATCCTACAATCCGGATCACTTCTTCCCCAACCCCGGTAGAAGTAGCGGATCCAATTTCATTATCTACGAAAAGTCCGGCACCAATAATGGGTGAATCTCCAACCCTGCCATGCATTTTAAAGGCCATACCACTTGTCGTGCAGGCCCCACTGAGGTTTCCATTGTTATCCAAAGCCAGCATTCCAATCGTATCGTGGTTAAATGGTCCGCCGGGACTTAATGATTTATCGTTATATTTTTTATTCTCGATATTAATTACGGGTTCATACTTAGAATTACGTAACCATTCCTTCCACATTTTTTCACTTTCCGCCGTTAATAAATTCTCCTTTTTAAATCCATTGGCCAGAGCAAATTGCAGGGCACCATCACCTGCCAGTACGATATGTGGTGTTTTTTCCATGACAAGTCTGGCGACGGAAATCGGATGAACTATATATTCCAGACACATTACAGAACCACAGTTACTGTTTTCATCCATAATGCAAGCATCCAGGGTTACATGTCCGTCACGGTCGGGAAGCCCTCCGTATCCAACTGAATGATTATCCGGGTCTGATTCAGGTATTTTTACTCCTTCCTCTACAGCATCCAGTGCCCTGCCCTGTTTGCTCAGTACTTCCCAGGCTGCTGCATTGGCAGCTTTACCAAAATCCCATGTTGAAATCACGATTGGCTTATCTATAACTAAAGAGGATTTTATTCCTTCATTCTTAGTTTTTAAAAACAGGCCCGTCGATGCGAGCAAGGAAGAACCCAGGAATTTTCTTCTGTTCAACATTCTATTCTTATTATAATACAATTTAGGGTAATTGTTTCAAGAGGACTCAATTTCATAAGGTGAAATTGTTGAAATGGAGTGTTGTAAGAATGAAATTTAAAATTGAATTTTAAAATTCATTCTTACATTTATCACATCCCAATACAATTCCACATTACCACATTATGAAAAGTATAAAACTGCAATTCATTTTCCTTTTACTGATCATCAACCGCACTGGCTTTACCCAAAGTATTAATCAGGATAGTGCCTGGTTCAGGGATAACTATTATAAAATCGAAAAAGCAATCCCAATGCGTGATGGGATAAAACTTTTTACTTCCATATATATACCGAAAGACAGTTCGGAAAAGCATCCGATACTTATGCAAAGAACTCCTTACAGTTGCGCTCCATATGGCGTGCATGAATTTCTCGCGCTGGCAGGAAATTATGTTTTGAATTACTTAAAGGAGGGATATATTCTGGTCTTTCAGGATGTAAGGGGCAGATGGATGAGTGAAGGAAAATTTGTAGATGTGCGCCCTTTTATCAAAATCAAAAAGGCGACAGATATAGACGAATCTACCGATGCATATGATGCAATTGACTGGCTTGTTAAAAACATTCCATCAAACAATGGTAAAGTAGGTGTGCTTGGTACTTCCTATCCCGGATTTTATGCAGCAATGGCAGCAGCGTCCGGACATCCGGCACTAAAAGCAGTGAGTCCGCAGGCACCTGTTACAGATTGGTTCATAGGTGATGATTTTCATCATAATGGTGCATTTTTCTATATGGACGCGTTTGATTTTTATGTGGCCGGTGGTTTTGGACGACCACATCCTCATCCATTAAAAGTTGAAACAGCAATGCCTGATCCCTACGACAGCAAAGACAATTACAAGTTTTATCTCAGCCAGGGCGCGGATAAAAACTTATTAAAATTCACAGGAGACAGTATTGCTTTTTTTAAGGAATTATATCAGCATCCCGATTATGACGCCTGGTGGCGTGCAAGAAACGCACGAAATGCGCAATTTGAAATCAAACCTGCTATTTTAGTTGTAGGTGGCCTTTTCGATGCAGAAGATTGTTTCGGGGCATGGAATCTTTATAAAGCTATCAGAAAACAAAGTCCTGAAACAAACGCAAAACTTGTAATGGGTCCCTGGTATCATGGTCAATGGGGAAGTATTGAAGGAACACATTTGGGAAATATAGAATTTGGGGCAAATACTTCACATACATATCAGAATGAAATTGAAATTCCTTTCTTCAATTATTATCTTAAAGGGGGGAAGGATCCTTCCATTACGAGAGCAACCATATTTTTTACTGGTGAAAATTCATGGCGGCATTTTGATTCCTGGCCAACTGACCAGGCAAAAGAAGAAAAAATATACTTTCGGGAGAACAATGAATTGTCTTTTACACCGCCTGAAAAAAAAATGGGATATGATGAATATATCAGCGATCCCGCGCATCCTGTTCCTTATACTGAAGATGTTCACTTTAACAGGACACGCGAATATATGACGGATGACCAGCGATTCGCAAGCCGCAGACCAGATGTACTCTCCTATCAGACCGCGGTAATGAAGG
Organism: Bacteroidota bacterium; assembly: GCA_013287475.1. Lineage (GTDB taxonomy): Bacteria > Bacteroidota > Bacteroidia > Chitinophagales > Chitinophagaceae > Puia. Next base: position 10,447 of record JABDDT010000009.1, on the reverse strand, counting down.
AAGATTTTACTATCGGAGGTCCGGTGATTGCTGATCTCATCTCCAGTATTAGTACAACAGACGCAGATTTCGTTGTAAAAATTATTGATGTTTTTCCGGATACACTTTCATATAACCGAGTAAATATTTACGCCGTAGATGAAGGGGAAAAACCCTATCCTATGGGAGGATATCAAATGCTGGTAAGGGGAGAAATATTCCGGGGTAAATACAGAAAAAGTTATGAAAAACCCGAACCCTTTCAACCGGGCAAAACAGAAAAAATCCGATTCAGTCTGACGGATGTAGCTCATACTTTTAAAAAAGGTCACCGGTTAATGATCCAGATTCAAAGCAGCTGGTTTCCATTGTCAGACAGGAACCCACAGAAATTTACAGATATTTATACTTGTAATGATTCCGATTTCCAAAAGTCATCAATTCGTATTTATCGTGACAGTCAAAAAGCCTCAGCCATTATTCTGCCCGTCATTTCCGGCAGGCCTGAATAATCCTTCTGCCGATTCTACAAAAATTTCAGAATGCGGAACGGTATATTTAATTTAGCGCTCAATTAACCCTACATTCAGGCGTAAAAGCCAGTGGCATGGAATCTACAAGTAAACAATCGCATTCACTGGAATTATGGCTCCAGGAAGTTCAATCTTATATTTATAAGGTGACCAGTGAACCTATGAGGCGTGCCAATTTCCAATTCTTAAGATCGAATTTTTCTTATAAAAGAAAAAACAAATATAGCCAGGACGAACTATCCATCATTTTCCTGAGCCAGTTCCCTGTGAATTACAGAATTGGATTTCAGCTGGAAATCTGGCATCCGCAGATAAAACAGGTGAAAGAAACATTCATGGGTGATATCCTGAATAAACAATCTTACCTGTGCAGTATTATATTATTCATGAAAGATTTTCCTTCCAATGATCCAGCGCAAACAATAGTTAAGGATTATCCAGTTTACAATTCAAGGGATTTATTTATGGTTGGCGACTGGCTGGCCCAGACATTACAGTACGAACTGGTTCCATTATGTAATCAGTTTAGTACGATTCCCCATATGGATAGTTTTTTTGAAGCAAAACCTGACTGGTCTCTGAATACACACAGTGGTGGAAACCTTTGTACTGATCTGATCGTTGCCAAACTTAACAAGAAAAGGGATATCCATCTTCGTTATCAGCAATTGACAGACGGAATTCAGCTAAAAATTGAAAACCGCCAAATGAGTCCCGAAAGCCGTCAGTTACTTTCACTTTGCTATGATGCGTTAAAATAGCCGATGACGGTCGGCCCATTTTAAATGTATTTCATTTCATACTCCCATACTTCCATACTCCCATACTTGTTTTCAGAGTTAGGCCTAAAGACCTATTTTCGCAGATAATTTGAAATAAACAGACTGTAAAATGAAAATGGTAGACGCTTTCGAAAAGATCCCTTTGGAAATTTTCCCTGACGCGAAATCCGGTTCCGTGTTTGTTGCTAAGAAAATTGCTGTCCTGATAAAAGAAAAGCAAAAGAATAAAGAACGCTGTGTGCTTGGTCTTTCAACCGGGAAATCCCCTTTGAAATTATATGCAGAACTGATCAGAATGCACAAAGAGGAAGGATTAAGTTTCAGGAATGTGGTTGCTTTCAACCTGGATGAATATTATCCTATTCAGAGGAATGCACCACAGAGTTACTACCGCTTTATGAAAGAAAATCTCTTCAATCATGTTGATATTGATCCGAAGAATTGTCATATTCCGAACGGGGAACTGCCCAGGGATGCTATGAAATCGTTTTGTAATGAATATGAACAGGCTATTATAGATGCCGGTGGAATTGATTTACAGATTCTGGGGATCGGATCAAACGGACATATAGGGTTTAACGAACCTGGTTCAAGCCGTTATTCCAAAACACGCGTAACACCACTTGAAAATTCTACCAGGTTATCCAATGCGGGAGATTTTGAAAGTGTAACACAAGTTCCCCGTTTATCAGTTACCATGGGTATCAGTACAATTCTCAAAAGCAGAATGATTATATTGATGGCCTGGGGAAGCAACAAATCCCAGGCTGTTCAGAAATCGCTGGAGGGTCCTGCCACAGAAGAAGTACCCGCCTCGATTCTTCAGCAGCATGAGGACACTTTATTTGTTACTGATGAGGCGGCTGCATCAGATCTCACCCGTTTCAAGGCACCGTGGCTTACAGGTGATTGCGACTGGAGTGGCGATATCCTGCGCAAAGCTGTGGTGAATACGGCTCTCAAACTAGGCAAGCCCATATTAAGTCTGACTGATAAGGATTATAACGATCATGGATTAAGCGATTTGCTTGCAGTGAAAGGAGATGCATATGAAATCAATATGGAAGTATTTTATATGTTGCGTGATAGCATCACCGGATGGCCGGGTGGTAAAAATCAACCACTTCCCAATGCTCCGGAAAGAATGACGCCTTATCCGAAAAGATGTCTTATTTTCTCACCTCATCCGGATGATGATATTATTTCCATGGGGGGAACTTTTATGCGCCTTCACGACCAGGGACATGAAGTTCATGTCGGGTATCAGACTTCAGGTAATATTGCCGTAACTGATGAATTTGTTACTCGCTTTATTGATTTCGCTGTGGGATTTGAATCACTTTTCGGAATTGATACAATACGTTCTGAAAAAATTCTTTCCGATGCCAAATATTTTCTTAAAGAGAAAAAAAATTCAGGTATTGATTCTCCGGAAATCAGAAATGTTAAGGGGTTGATCCGTCGTAGTGAAGCAAGTGCCACATGCCGTTATGTTGGTATCCCCGATTCAGGCATACATTTTCTGAATCTGCCATTCTATGAAACGGGAACGATAGATAAAAACCCAATGAGTGAAGAAGATGTGCAGATTACAATTGAATTACTGAAAAAAATAAAACCCCACCAGGTTTATTGCGCAGGCGATCTGGCTGACCCACATGGTACACATAAAGTATGTCTTGAAATAGTCTTTGAATCAATGAAGCGTCTTAAAGATGCAGGGGAATCATGGGTAAAAGATTGCTGGATCTGGTTGTACAAAGGTGCATGGCAGGAATGGGATGTGAGCGAAATAGAAATGGCCATACCAATGAGCCCTGATCAGGTGCTGAAAAAACGATTCGGAATTTTCATCCATCAATCACAAAAAGATATGGTTCCCTTTCAGGGATCAGACAGCCGTGAATTTTGGCAAAGGGCAGAGGACAGGAATGCAAATACTGCCAATCTATATGCGCAACTTGGCCTTACCAAATACGCGGCAATGGAAGCTTTCAAGCGTTGGCATTATTAAGCTTAAAGCTCAAAGCCTAAAGCCCAAGGCTCCTGGTTCATAAGTTTTAAATAGATTCATGTCAATTTTTTTGAAAATTTTATTACTTGAGTGTAGAAATCAAAAGATCCAATGGCTCATCAAATAATCATAAGCAAAAAGCTTTGGGCTTTAAGCTTTGGGCTTTAGAGCCCCATTGGAAGGCTGCCTGGAAACTGAGCTCCTTCAGATGGAGATTCTGGATAGGTACGGTCATTTTTGCAGGGATACTTATTGCACTTCCTTTCTTTTTTAATGCCATTGAAGAAAGAAAAGGAATCAGTTTTGACGATTTGGTTTTAGAGCGGATTCCTGCACGGAACGTATCTGTTGCAGTATTTTTTTTAATATGGTCAAGTTGTCTGATATTGGTTATACGGATTTACCGGGACCCGATGATGTTGCTTACCATGCTATGGGCTTACAATGGCGTAACATTGATCAGAATGGCCTGTATAACCCTGATTTCATTGAACCCACCTGCGGGATTGATTCCACTTGCAGATCCAATCACCAATCAATTTTATGGCGAACGGTATATAACACACGATCTTTTCTTTTCTGGTCATACCACAACTGTTTTCCTTATTTTTCTTTGTCTTAAGAAGAAAACTGACCGGATCTATACTTTGTTTGCTTCCATTGCACTGGGTATATTATTGTTGGTGCAGCATGTTCATTATACAATCGATGTACTGGCAGCTCCGGTTTTCACATATGCATTGTACAGGGTTGCATTAATTATCACAAAAATCAGGAATCCATCCATTATTCCCGATCCTGGATAAAGTTAAAGATGCTTAAAATGGATACCAAGGGATGCAATTAAACGTTTAAGTTGGCCGGGGGAGTAACTCCGGGGCAATAAGAATTTAAGACAAGGCTGGTTAATAGCACTTTATTCATTATTTTTGCCAATAATAAAAAAATCATAATTATTTTTAAGTTAATTTCATCCTCTACAAAATTGGGTTGTAAGCAGTTGATTTCAACCGCTAAAGACTTAAATGCTACCATGATATGAAAAAATTACTATGCCCTGAATTCTTTCTAGGTGATAAGGTAACCCCGGAGCAATCAGACTTTTTCCATAAAAATGGGGTGATCGTATTTCGCAATGTCCTTAGGCCGGAAACCGTTGCATTTTTTATCCAGGAAATTAGCCGGATTGAAAAGCAATTAATTGAAGAAGGGAAGGATAAAATCAATGGAGTTCCTCTCAAATTTGGAAAGGATCATAATGGTCAAACCATTATTCAGCGTCTTTGTTTTTTATCCCTTTTCAGCCCGACATTTCACGAATTTCTGAATGATCCGCGACTGGTAGCTTTACTTGAATTATTGCATCCTTATGAAGGCAGGATTGCTGAAAATGAAAAAGACGGGCTCATCCTTAATCATTATGTTCGTACGCCTGAAAGTAAGTTTTCCCAAATGGGATGGCATACAGATAGCCCCAGAGATTTATTTCTTGGCCAGAAGATCATGCCGATGCTGAATGTAGGTATTCACCTGGATCCCTGCCCTTTTGAAAATGGCGGTCTGCGTGTACTCCCTGGTACACACAAACAAGGAGTATTACGTTTGCTTTTCAAGAAAAAATATTTCATAGATAACAACCCTGATGCCCGTGAAATCGGATTTGATATCAACGCGGGTGATCTTACCGTTCATGACGGCCGAATCTGGCACCGTGCACAACAATCCCCGTATTTGGGTGAAGCCAGTCGCAGACGTGTAATGTATGTACCTATAATTACTGGTAAATACATGCCAAAAGACGAAAACAGTAAAACACCTTTTTACCATCGTTTCGCTTCCAAGGTTCAGAACTAAGGATTCCGCGAACTAAAATTAAATACAGATGCCTTTTGCACTCATTACAGGAGGAAGCAAAGGAATTGGTAAAGCTATTGCGGAAATACTTGTGGGACGTGGGTATGATCTCCTGCTTGTAGCGCGGTCTGCAGATGCACTTGAAAAAATTTCAACTGAAATTCATTCAGCTTCGAAAAGAAAATGCCATTGGTTAGCGCTTGATCTGGCCAAAGAACAGGCTGCTGAAGCAGTTTTTGAATGGGTCAATGAAAATCAATTCGAAGTTTCAATTCTTATAAATAATGCAGGATATGGCCTGAGCGGAAGTTTTGAAAATTATTCAGCTGAAGAACATGCTGAAATGCTAGGCCTTAATATTATTACTTTAACTAAACTAACACGTTTATTTCTTCCGTTACTTCTGAAACAGCGGGCAGGCTATATACTTAATATTGGCAGTACCGCTTCTTATCAGGCTGTTCCCATGTTATCAACCTATGCGGCCTCCAAAGCCTATGTGTTAAGCTTCAGCAGGGGACTTTATCGGGAGTTGAAAAAAACAAATGTTTCTGTTACCTGTGTTTGTCCGGGACCAACTGATACGAATTTTGTGAACCGCGCCCATATTGGGCCAAAAGGCCGAAAGGCTGCTGAACGTTTTAACATGTCGCCGCAAAATGTAGCAATGATATCAGTTGAAAGTCTTTTTCGAAAGAAGCCCGAAGTGATCACCGGAGTTATGAACAAATTCAGTGCGTTTTTTGCCTGGCTTTTACCTAAGGGAATCGTGGAAGGAGTTGCAATGAAAATATATGATTAACTGCCGCGATGGGACCAAATTCTTAATGTGGAAATATTGAAAAAAACAATTTTATACTTTTTCTTTATTGCGAACTGCATTTCTTCAACTGCGCAACAGATCAATAAACAAATTCATACAGGAGCAGAGCAGACCAAAAAGTATTTTCCAATATTGTTTGCCAAAAGAGTTGCTGTGGTTGCGAATCCAACTTCTCAGATCGCCGGTATTCCACTGGTAGATAGTCTGCTGCATGCAGGCATTCGCGTTGTAAAGGTATTTGGGCCGGAACATGGATTCAGGGGAAATGCAAGTAATGGTGCAATAGTTTCCGATAGTTTTGATCCCGTAACAGGCCTCCCTATAGTATCATTATATGGGAAAAAATCAATGCCTTCCAGAGAGGATTTGCAGGATGTCGACATTATTGTATTTGACATACAGGATGTAGGCGCCCGTTTTTTTACTTATATCATCACTTTGCAACGAGTGATGCAGTCCTGTTCCAATTTTAATAAACCTCTTCTGATCCTGGACCGTCCAAATCCCAATGGTTATTTTGTAGATGGTCCGGTGTTGGAAGATTCTTTACGTTCCGGAGTGGGCCTTCAGCCAATTCCAATTGTTCATGGCATGACCATCGGGGAATTGGCATTAATGATCAATGGAGAAGGATGGTTATTGAATAAAGCTAAATGTGATTTAACCATCATCAAACTGGAAAATTATTCACACGATTCGGAATATAATTTACCTGTTCCTCCTTCTCCCAATCTTAATACAGTACAATCAATCCTCCTCTACCCCAGTCTATGTCTTTTTGAAGGTACTGTGATAAGTCTGGGAAGAGGCACCCACAGGCCATTTACGATGATCGGAGCTCCTGCATTGACAGGTATATATTCATTTAGTTTCAAACCTGAGTCCATTCCGGGTATGAGTGAACATCCGCTGTATCAGGACTCTGTTTGTTATGGTCTGAACCTGGAAAATTATAATACTGATACGCTGCGCAAAAAAAAAGAAATTAATTTGCAGTGGTTAATTGAATGTTACCATGCATATCCCCATAAGGAAATATTTTTTGATGCTTCCCAAAGCAGACAGATTGGCAATTTTGATAAATTAGCGGGCAATACATTACTTCGCAAACAGATTATTGCCGGAATCTCAGAAAAGGAAATCCGAAATAGCTGGGAACCCGCCCTCTCTGAATTCAAAAGTAAAAGGATAAAATACCTGCTTTATCGTTGACCGATGACCGATGGTAAAGTTTTTGCATATTAAACCCTGATGGCGTTGAGCGTTAAGCGTTAAGCGTTGGGCGTTAAGCGTTGAGCGTTAGGCCTTCTTTCATCGGAATATATTAAATTACAAGACTAAAAAAACCAGTTATGTCAAATCAGGATTTATCAAGACGGGCATTCATTAATACAGCGGGTAAAGCAGGAGTAGTTGCCGGATTATCAGGTTCAGTTCTCACTGCATTCGGCAATACGGATACCCCACAAAATAAACACGATACTTCCCCCGATCCGGTTCCTTATAAACAGCGTCCGCTGCCCTATGCATATGCAGCTCTGGAACCTGCAATAGATGCAATGACCATGGAAATACATTATACCAAACACGCGGCAACCTATGCTAAGAACCTGGCAGAAGCAGTAGATGCTGAAAAGGTCGATATTTCGAAAGTCGCACTGGAAGATTTGCTTGCTTCTATTTCAAAATATTCCGTAAAAATGAGAAACAACGCTGGTGGCCATTATAACCATTCACTTTTTTGGGAACTGATGACTTCACCTGGAAAAACTACTGTTCCATCTGCTGCTCTGTCTGCTTCTATTCAGAGAGATTTTGGTTCACTCGATGCCATGAAAACTAAATTCAATGATGCCGCCAAAGGTCGTTTTGGAAGTGGATGGGCATGGGTTATTGTAAAAAAGGATGGCAAACTCGATGTAGTCTCAACACCGAACCAGGACAATCCATTAATGGATATCAGTGAAAGTAAGGGTCAGCCACTGTTTGGACTCGATGTTTGGGAACACGCTTACTATTTGAAATATCAAAATAAAAGACCTGATTATATTACGGCCTGGTGGTCCGTAATAAACTGGGATTATATTAATAACAGGTATAGTATGCTCTGAATCCTGCTTAAAAATTAAACAGGAATCCAAATCCCATAATATTCGATTTACTGAGATCCAGCGTCTTCATATAGGAAAAGCGGAGTTCCAAATTATGACTTCCATGACCAACACCCATTCGGGCGCCTGCATTTCCAACAGGACCGAATCCGGCCATTTTAACCGTATAGTCATATCCGCTTTCATCGGTTGCAGTATATTGATTGGTATGATAGCCAAATCCCACGCCGGCAAAAAATCCAAATTTATCTTCTGCTTCTTTTGTAGATCCGGCACCGTAGTTATAATTGAACATTAATGGAACATCCAGCATCAATCCAAGTGTATTGTTAACATAATTCTGACTGTTATAGGTACCTGAAATTCCAAAACTTAATGGAATACCAACACTGAAGGATGTGTTACCCGTTTCCATAAAATTTACTCTTGGTGAATACATTATTGCTCCTACAGGATCAGCAGATGAACCTGCCGATGTTTGTAGTACAACATTTATTCCAACGCCCTGCATAAATGTTTGGGAAAATGCAAAATGGGATAGGCAAACAGTGAATACTGAAAAAAGTAATTTTTTCATGGTTGGTAGCTTTGGGTTAAAAAATAAAACGGGTCGGCGTTAATTTTTATTGCAGTAAAGCATCTGAATATTAAAAATAAAGAATGGATAGCGTGATGAATACTAAGGGTATATGCTTAGTATTCATTTTTCTTTTTTTAATGGCTGATTGCCTTCTCAATACCCCTGTCGGGAATAATCCATCGTGCGGCAACAATACAAAATAGTATGGCTGAAAACAAAGTGTTATAGTAAGCCAGTGCTATGGCCAGAAGATAGCAGACAACTGAGAAAATACTCTTTTGTTTTAAACATGCAAAAGCATGGGCAAGTTTTGTATTTTCTTTTGAAATCCGCTCTATACAAATCTGCAATATCGTAAATGATATTCCGCATAAAAGCATAAGTATTGCATACAGTATGACTGTATTTTGTGCATAGTGGTTCTCTCCCATCCATCCCGTTGCGAAAGGAATGAGAGATAACCAGAAAAGAAGATTTATATTCGACCAGATAATTGCTGCATTGGTATGACTCACTGCGCCGATCAGGTTATGATGGTTACCCCAGTATATTCCAATGAAAATAAAGCTCAGCAGGTAACTTGAAAATACGGGCAATTGTTCCAGTAATGCTGTCCAACTGGTATTATGAGGAGTTTTAATTTCCAATACCATAATAGTAATGATGATAGCAAGTACACCATCACTAAACGCTTCGAGCCTGGTTTTACTCATATCCTGTTAGTGCTTTAAATGGAAGATATATAAAAGTAATAAAATCAATTGCCATCAGAGGTTATTCTAAAATGGGCTTATTTTTGAAATCAAATAAAAAATTCCATATGATAGACGCTTCCATGATTACTACCAGTATATCGTTAGAAGGATACCAAATATCGAAGAATCTGGGTGTGGTAAGGGGTATTACAGTCCGTTCCAGAAGTTTACTTGGAAATATGGCCGGAGGATTGCAAACTATTTTCGGGGGAAAAATTTCGATCTATGAAAGCCTTTGTGAAAGAACCAGAGAAGAAGCATTCCAGCACATGAAACAGCATGCAGAAGAAATAGGAGCTAATGCTATTATTAATATGCGTTATGATGCAAATGAAGTGATGAATGGAGTTACTGAAGTGCTGGCATATGGTACAGCCGTTCGCGTGGAGAGAAAATGATCCTGAATAATTCTTATAGGATTATCCTTCCTGTTCAATAATGGCCGGATGAAACTGAACTACCGCTTCCTGGATCCAGGGAGGAAGATTCTTTTCCTGTACAGTCCATGCATTATCTTCCAGCTGCATATTAATATAATAACGATTCCCCCTGTCATCACTAACATCAATATGATATACAGGGCCTGCTATTCCATTACTTTTTCTGAAATTGAACTCTCTCAATCTTCCTTCTGCTTTTATCAATTTCGAAAACTGCACATTTTTCAAGACTGTCATATTACAAATGTAATTGTTCCTGCATAATATTTTAAGTTTAAATACGCATATAAAGCAAGTTTTTCAACGCATACTTCAGGGTTAGAAAAATATTAACAATTGGTTTATAAATCATTGTTGCACCTGTTATTGATTCCTGCATAATTTTAAGAAATTTAAAAAAACCTGCGGATGTCCTTAAAATTACATGACTTAAGTCGTGAACAAGTTGAAAAGCTAATTTCTGAGCACGAAATGTATCCCGCCTTCATTGATCAAAATCCATATATAGCAAGCGGACCTGAACATGAAATCCTCGTTTGCCTCATGAACAACGGCATGTACCAGGTTGAATTGCTG
>JABDDT010000008.1:71365-71514 GCA_013287475.1 Bacteroidota bacterium | reverse complement strand
ACATCACGAATTCCTCTCCCTCGTTTATAGAAAGTTTATATCAGGATTTTGTAAAAGATCCGCAAAGTGTTGATCCTGAGTTCAAAAAATTTTTTGAAGGCTTTGATTTTGCAATCGCCCAGGGCAAGAATGGTAACGGACAGGCAACC
>JABDDT010000008.1:0-71355 GCA_013287475.1 Bacteroidota bacterium | reverse complement strand
TTTCCAAAGAAACGACCTTCAAAACGAGCGACGGGGTGGACTGGAAAAAGGAACTGGGGGCTTACCGGCTCATCCTGGGTTACAGGAATAAGGGTCATCTGATAGCAAAAACAAATCCCATTCGCCCAAGGAAGGACAGAGGCGCCAACCTGGACCTGGGCTTCTTCGGATTTACAGAAGAAGACCTCGATAAATCTTTTTTTGCCGGAAACCTGATTGGATTGGGAACGACCACCCTCCGTAATATTCAAAACCATCTTCAGAAATGTTATGCCAATCATGTGGGTATCGAATTCAAATATATAAGCGACCAGGTAAAGATCGACTGGCTTACTAATGAGATGGAGAAAAAATTTATTGAGCCCTTACCGCTTGAAAAGAAACGCCGGATACTCGAAAAGCTGAATGAAGGTGTCATGTTCGAAAAATTTCTTCATACAAAATATATCGGACAGAAAAGATTTTCCCTGGAAGGCGGTGAAACAACCATACCTGCGTTAGACGCGATGATCAATATTGCAGCGGAAAATGAAGTTCAGGAAGTAGTTATGGGAATGGCGCACAGGGGGCGCCTCAATATCCTTGCAAACATCCTGGGAAAAACGTACGAACAGATTTTCAGTGAATTTGAAGGAACCGCGAAACTCGACCAGACCATGGGCAGTGGTGATGTAAAATATCATATGGGTTTTGGTAGCGTTCTAACCACACCCACTGAAAAAACTGTTCACGTAAAACTTATGCCCAACCCTTCCCACCTGGAAGCCGTAGATCCGGTCGTGGTAGGTTTTGCACGCGCAAAGGCGGATGTACTTTATACGAGCGACTTTGATAAAATTCTTCCCATACTTATTCATGGGGATGCCTCGGCCGCAGGTCAGGGAATAATATATGAAGTATTGCAGATGTGCAACCTCGAAGGTTACTACACCGGGGGTACGATTCATTTTGTAATTAATAACCAGATAGGATTTACCACTGATTTTGAAGAAGCAAGAAGTTCGGATTACTGTACTTCGCTGGCAGCCGCTTTGCATTCGCCTGTTCTGCATGTAAACGGGGATGATCCGGAAGCAACCGTAAAATGTGCCGAAATTGCAACCAGGTACAGGCAACAGTTTAATGCCGATATTTTTATTGATATGGTTTGGTATCGCAGACACGGACACAATGAAGGAGATGATCCGAAATTCACACAGCCGATTCTTTATGCCCTGATAGATAAACATCCCAACCCGCGTGAAGTGTATACACAGTTTTTAATTGAAAACGGTGAGAGCGATGCAAGGGACCTTGCCAAAGACATGGAGAAAAAATTCTGGAATGATCTGCAGGAACGACTGGACGAAGTAAAGCAACAGCCGCTTCCCTATAAATATCAGCAACCTGAAATGGCCTGGAGAAGTCTTCGCAGGGCAACAACAGCAGATTTTGATAAGTCACCTGTAACCGCAATTTCCGAACAGGATCTAATGAAAGTTTTCAACGCCATGATGGCGTGGCCTGAAACTTTTACACCTATTAAAAAAATAGAAAAACTTCTGCAGGATAAACAGAAATTATTTAATGATGAACAAAAGCTCGACTGGTCTTCGGGTGAACTGCTTGCATACGGCAGCATAATACTCGATGGAAAGGATGTACGCATGAGTGGTCAGGATGTCCGCCGTGGCACATTCTCACACCGGCATGCCGTGTTGAGAGATGAAAATACAGACGAAGCCTATAACCGCCTCAGTCGTATTCCGGATGCAAAAGGAGAATTCAGAATATACAATTCATTGCTCAGCGAATATGGGGTTCTGGGTTTTGAGTATGGATATGCGTTAGCTAATCCATCCGCACTGGTCATATGGGAAGCCCAGTTCGGTGACTTTGGTAATGGTGCGCAAATCATAATAGACCAGTTCATAGCTGCAGGAGAACAGAAATGGCAACGCATGAATGGCTTGGTTTTATTACTTCCTCATGGATTTGAAGGACAGGGTCCTGAACACAGCAGTGCCCGTATTGAAAGATTTTTACAAATGTGTGCTGAACTGAATATGGTTGTAACAAATGTTACTACATCAGCAAATTATTTTCATGCCATGAGAAGGCAACTGGCCTGGCCTTTCAGGAAACCTCTCATTAATTTTTCTCCGAAAGCATACCTGCGTTATCCGGGCACTTATTCAACAATATCTGAATTTACCAGCAGCGGATTTCAGGAAGTAATCGACGATAAGTTTGCCGGTGAACCTGCACAGGTTAAGAAGGTGTTGTTTTGTTCAGGAAAAATTTATTTTGAACTGGCAGAAAGACAATTAAAAGATAACCGTAAAGACATCGCGATCCTGCGCCTGGAGCAATTATATCCGCTTCCAACTAACCAGCTGGATGAATTGTATAAAAAATATCATAATGCCACCTGGTTCTGGATCCAGGAAGAACCCCTGAATATGGGAGCAGCATCATTCCTCCAGATGAACCTGAAAACTATTAACTATGGTTTTATCAGCCGTCAGCCGGGTGCCTCGCCTGCTACGGGTTATGCCAAAGTGCATAGCCTGGAACAGTCCGAAATCATTGAAACTGCATTTAGTATTTGATCAGAAAATAATCAGAACATCTTAAATAAATTATCTTCGTGCACGTAAATTTAAAAGCAGATGATCGATATTAAAGTGCCGGCCATTGGCGAATCCATTAGTGAAGTAACCCTTATAAAATGGCTTAAGCACAATGGTGATTATGTTGACAGGGATGAAGTAATCGCCGAACTCGAAAGTGAAAAAGCTACTTTCGAAGTAAATGCAGAAAAGGCAGGTATATTAAAAACGCTTGGCAAGGAAGGTGACACATTAAAGATTGGAGAAGTATTGGCCAATATTGATGAAACTGCAGCAAAACCGGAAGCTAAACCTGAAGAAAAAAAGACAGCAGGTAATGGCGTGCCTGCATCCGCGAAGGTGGTTTCAGAAAAAGCAGCTGCAGTCTCTGAACCAGTCAAAGCAGCGACTCCTGCATCCTCCGAAATAAAAGCAACACCGGTAGCTGCAGCCATTATTACAGATAAAAAGGTAGATAAAGGAAGCATCATTCCTTCGGGTGCTAATGGAAAAATAGTAAAACATGATGTGCTCGAAGCCCTCACCAATCCGGGCCGTCTCCCTGGCAAAGCTTTATTTGGCCGTGATATTCGTAAGGAAAAAATGAGCAATCTGCGCAAGACGGTTTCACGCCGCCTGGTAGAAGCAAAAAATACAACAGCCATGCTCACCACTTTTAACGAAGTGGACATGACACCGGTGATGGCTCTCCGATCAAAGTATAAGGATAAATTCAAGGAAAAACATGGTGTTAATCTGGGCTTCATGAGTTTTTTCACCAAAGCCTGCTGCTACGCTCTGCAGGAATGGCCCGCAGTGAATGCATATATAGACGGTGAAGAAATTGTTTATCACGATTACTGCGATATTTCTATTGCTGTATCCGCACCCAAAGGGCTCGTTGTTCCGGTAATTCGGAATGCAGAAAGCCTGAGTATGGCGGAGATTGAAAAGAAAGTTGTAGAACTGGCCGGCAAAGCAAGGGATAATAAACTGAGCATGGAAGAAATGCAGGGGGGGAACATTTACCATTACCAATGGTGGGGTATTTGGATCGCTCATGTCTACCCCAATTATTAATATCCCGCAGTCAGCGATCCTGGGTATGCATAAGATCGAAGAAAGGGCCGTGGTGGTGAATGGCCAGATTGTGGTTCGATCCATGATGTACCTGGCCGTAAGCTATGATCACAGAATTATCGATGGCCGCGAATCAGTAAGTTTCCTGGTGAAGGTAAAGGAACTGCTTGAAAATCCCGATCAGCTTCTATTCGGGAAAGATCCGGTAAAAGCCCTGCTTGAATTATAATGACGACACTTTATATTTTTCAGGCGCGCTACCACGCGCCTTTTGTTTTTATATGAATATGCTACATGAAATTTGACAATCTTCTGCGTTATGCAGTCCGTGTATTGAATTCTTATGCGGGAGAATTCCCCCTGCACGGCTGGCTTAAAAATTTTTTTCGCGAAAAATCCACAGATGGGTTCGCGAGACAGAAAGCAGGTGAGCGAAATGGTATATTGCTATTTTCGTCTTGGCCATTCTCTAAAAAATATTTCTAAAGAAGAACGCATAATTGCCGGACTCTTCCTTTGCAATCATGAAAGAGAACAAATCCTTGAACACCTGCGACCTGAATGGCATGCTCAAATAGAAAAGCCCATTGAAAATAAACTGGAAATTATCCGTTCTGTATTTCCGTCATTTGATGCGACGGAAATATTCCCCTGGAAAAATTTGCTGAGCGCAGGCATCGATCACAGAGCATACTGTGTTTCTTTTCTTATAAAACCCAGGTTATTTATCCGCATCAGGCCCGGGCAGGAGAAATCGATCAAAGTAAAACTGGAGAAACATAATTTAGAATTCCTTGACGCAGATCCCGATTCAATACTGCCATTTAAAACTTATTCTTTTGCAGGCGGTACCAAACTGGATGATGCCTTTTTAATGAACCGTGAAGCTGTAATTCAGGACCTTAGTTCACAAAGCACCGCACTTATTATGAAGCCGGATGATAATTTGGAAAAGGAAGCCTGGGATTGTTGTGCGGGCAGCGGAGGTAAATCGATTTTACTCGCTGATCTATTTCCCGGATGCAGACTAACGGTATCGGATATCCGGGAATCTATTTTAAAAAACCTGTCGGTACGGTTTAAAGAAGCAGGCATGGAAACATCCCGGCTTTTTAAAGCGGACCTTACTGATCAGAATGATCTTCCCCGCCAGAGGTATAATTTTATAGTGGCAGACCTGCCCTGTACAGGCAGCGGCACCTGGAGCAGGAATCCCGAGGCGCTTTATTTTTTTAATCCTGATTCCATTTCGGGTTATCGTCAACGCCAGGAGAAAATACTTTCTAATATAACATCGAAACTGAATAATGGTGGCACCCTGATTTATATTACCTGTTCTGTTTTTTCTAACGAAAATGAAAAGGTTTCCTCATTCGCTACCTCAGCAGGCGTTTTGAAATTGGAAAAGCAGGAAATGATTTCCGGATACGGAAAGGCGGCGGATTCTATGTTTGTTTCGAGATTCGTGAAAGTCAGATAACAGGCTTCAATTGCGGCAGCCTCCAAGTTGGTTTCCGATTTCGCTGATAATAAATTGAATATTTCGTAACTTCCAGAAAAGAATAACAACGAACGCCAATCAAAAAATAAAATCAGCATTTGTTCGCGTTTCAGGTGCGCTTACCCACAGGCCTGAATTTGGACTTGGAACCGGCATTTCAAAAGCGACAATACGGAATGGTCTAACCTGCGAAATTCGTGAAGGTTCATGGACCTTTACCGCTGATATGCCTGAACAAGCTGGAGGAAATACCTCCGGGCCTACCCCTGGTGTTTTTGGTCGGGCCGCTTTGGGAAGTTGCTTAGCAATTGGATATATGATGAGGGCTGCAGTAATGGACATTCAGATTTCAGGACTTGAAGTAGAGGTACAAGCTGATTATGATGACGGTGTTTTATTTGGTACCGTTTTAAATGTTCCACCTGGATATTTAGAAGTTCGCTATACTGTAACGATTGAAAGCGACGCGCCAGAAGATAAGATTATGGAGATGCTGGACGATGCAGATAAACACAGCCCATACCTGGATATTTTCAGCCGTGCACAGTCTTGCATTCGGAAAGTGAACATAGTTGCGCAAAAAGATTACTGAAATGGAACCTGGTTTACAAAGACGTGTTCAACGGTATGGTTGGGACAAGGCATCCGCCTATTATGAAACCTTTTGGCATCGTCAATTGAAGCCAGCTCAGGACCTCCTGTTGGATATGGCGGATCTTCGTCCTGGAGAAAATGTGCTGGATGTGGCATGTGGGACTGGCTTAGTAAGTTTTCAGGCTTTAACAAAACTTGGCAACGACGGCAGGTTAGTGGGTACGGATATTTCTGAAAAGATGATTGAAAAAGCCTCTTCATTCGCAGAGCATAAAAAGGAATACCGTGTGAAATTTGAACGAATGGATGCTGAAGATCTTAAGCTGAAAGATGGATCATTTGATGTAGTGCTTTGTGCCCTGGGGTTGATGTATATGCCAAATCCGCAAAAAGCCCTTGAAGAAATGCACAGGGTGTTGATGCCAGGAGGACGAGCAGTTATCGTAGTTTGGGGACAACGTGATCATTGTGGGTGGTCGGACATTTTTGAAATCGTAGATCAGCATGTTGCCTCAGAAGTTTGCCCTATGTTTTTTAATCTTGGCAACCCAAATATTCTCGAGCTCAATTTTAAAGCAGCTGGATTTAGTGCAATTCGTGTTAAACGTATTACGACTTTGCTATCATATAACGATTCAAGGGAGGCTTTGGGAGCTGCTTTCGAAGGTGGGCCGGTGGCCTTGGCTTATAACAAATTCAATGAGGATGTTAAAAAAGATGTACATGCTGCTTACTTATCCTCAATTGATCAATTTAGGAAAGGGGAAGGATATGAAGTACCCGGCGAATTCGTATTGGCAATAGGAATTCGTTGACCCGGGAATTTATAAACTAAATTCTTTTTTCAGGCAAGCCAAAATTTCATTTGCCTTCTGAACTAAAATAGTTTCTAGAGCAATCCATCATTACCAAGTCAAAATAAATAGTTCCCAGGTTAACAACTCATGAAAGTGGCTCTGGTCTTGGTGGCTCGGATGGTCTTGACTTATCTTCCGGCAGTGGAATAAATTCATGGTTGTCAGCCGGAGGCAATAAAATACGGCCCTGCTTCCAGTCTTCCTTGGCCTGTTCAATGCGTTCCTTACGGGAAGAAACAAAATTCCACCAGATGAACCGTTCACCCAAAGGTTCACCTCCCAAAAGCATCAGGGTTGAATTTTCTTTTGCAAGAATGACCGGGTCTGCACCCTGGGTAAATACAAGCATTTGTCCTGCATGATAGAAATTTCCTGATACTTCAACACTTCCTTTTGCAATATAAAATCCACGCTCTGAATGTTCTTTGGGAAGGCCAAATCTTGCACCCTGCTTCAATACGACATGAAGATAAAACAGTGACGAGTTTGTTTTAACATCATTATTCAATCCATAGGCAGTACCTGCGATGAGCCTCATCCAAACTCCACTGTCCATAAATATGGGTAGTTTGTCAGGCTTATAATTGTTGAATGACGGATTTGATTCCTCATCTTTTTCAGGAAGTGCCACCCAGGTTTGTATCATTTCAAGTTCACCTCCTTTGAGGGCTGAAGGATCTTCGAATCGTTCAGAATGGGAAATTCCCTTTCCAGCAGTCATCCAGTTTACTTCACCAGGACGAATGATCTGCTCGACACCCAGGCTGTCACGATGCGTTACCTGACCTCCGAAAAGATAACTGACAGTTGAAAGACCAATATGCGGGTGTGGTAATACATCAAGGGAGGAAGGATTCGAGGGAAAATCCTTTATAGGTCCCGCATGATCCATAAAAATAAAAGGACCCACCATTCTTCGCAATCTGAAGGGAAGAATGCGTTTCACTTTCATGGATCCACTGATCGCCGCATTTCTGGCTTCAATAACTATATCGATCATATTGATATGAACTAGGGAATCTTCCCGTCATCCTGGTTTCGTAAATTTGTATAACAAGGTACGAGAGTTTAGTTGGCAGCTGAAGGGTGTTTTCATTATGGCAATTAGTACATTCAGGGCTTTTAAGAGTCGTAATTACAGGTTATATTTTACTGGACAGTCAGTTTCCCTCATTGGAACCTGGATGCAAAAAACTGCAGTAAGCTGGGTGGTTTATTCGCTTACACATTCAAAGTTAATGCTCGGGGTAACATTATTTTCTACTATGTTCCCCTCATTCCTGTTTTCATTTCTGGGTGGTGTTGTATCTGACCGGTATAACCGTTTTAAGGTGCTGTTGCTGACCCAGTTCATTTCGATGATACAGGCGATCATGCTGGCTATCCTGATATTATTCAAACATTATAATGTTTGGGAAATAATTGCACTCAGTGTGTTGCTTGGTATCGTGAATGCTTTTGATGTTCCTGCGCGTCAATCACTGGTGTATGATATGGTGGATGATAAAAAAGATCTGCCCAACGCACTTGCACTGAATTCATCCATGGTTAATCTTTCCAGGTTGATCGGTCCCGGCATTGCAGGTCTTGTGATAGAAAAATTTGGTGATGGAGTCTGTTTCGGATTAAATGCATTGAGTTTCGTTGCTGTCATTATCTCCCTTTTAATGATGAGACTCCCGGATTATGTTGTTAAGAAACATACTAAAAATGTATTGGGAGAACTGCGCGAGGGATTGGTTTATGTACGCAGGACACCCGAAATCTCTTTTGTCATAGGCATGCTGGCACTCATCAGTCTGCTGGTTCTCCCATTCAGCACCCTGTTACCTGTATATGCCAAAGATATTTTTCATGGAACGGCTTCAACTTTTGGCGTTATTGACAGTGTGATCGGGCTGGGAGCATTTACAGGAGCTATATTCCTGGCTTCATTAAAATCAGGGACCAACCTCCGGAAAATACTCGCGATAAATACATTGGTTTTTGGATCCGGATTGATTTTATTTTCACATACGACAATTTATCCCCTGGCATTGCTGTTTGCCATGATATCTGCATTCGGGATGATGTCTCAGATTACCATTACCAACACATTAATCCAGACTTCTGTTGATCCGGCAATGCGGGGCCGGGTGATCAGCATTTATGCAATGGCTTTTTTTGGAATGCAGCCTTTAGGCGGTTTGATCGTTGGATTTATTTCTCAATATATCGGAGTTGAAAATACTTTATTGTCAGAAGGGATTATTGCATTAATTATTGGGGGATTACATATACGTTTCCTCCAAAAATGGGGTTCAAAAAGAAATCCTGTTCCTGTGCTCAGAAAACAACCCGCCGGTACAACGATTCATGTTTAGAAATAATAATTAAATCTGCCTCTCAACTCACTCCCAGTAATTCAACTTCAAATATTAATGTACTGTTTGGACCAATCTGAGCGCCGGTTTGCCTGTCGCCATAAGCAAGATGCGGAGGGATAAAAAAACGCCATTTGCTGCCGACTGACATCAGTTGCAACCCTTCTGTCCAACCCTTAATGACCATATTCAAGGGAAAGGTGGCTGGCTGACCGCGTTTTACTGAACTGTCGAATACAGTTCCATCTATTAACGTTCCGTGATAATGGCAGGTAACTTTATTTTTTGCAAGAGGTTTGATTCCTTCGCCTTCAACTATGACCTCGTATTGCAAACCACTGGGCAGACTTGTAACACCTGGTTTTTGTTTATTGGCTTCCATGAAATCTTTACCTGCTTTTAAATTCGCTGAGGATTTTTCGTTTTTCATATTGAATAGTCTGTCTGTGATGCCCATATTTTTTTTGCGAAAGTAGGAAAGAAATAGCCTGGATTTATTACTTTAGTAGCTCATTATGAAATCTTTGGCAATCATTATTCTGATCTTTTCGATGTTTTCGGCATCCTGCAGTAAAAATAGTTCTTCAGGCACAACAGACACTGCACCATCCAATTTAACCATCAATGCAGTTGTAAGCAATGACAGCAGCGGAAATGTAACTTTTACTGCTTCCGCAACCAACGCGGTTAAGTACGATTTTAATTTTGGAAACTACAATTCGTTAAATGGTGTCGCAGGAAATACAACATACAAATATTCCTATTCTGGTACGTATAACGTAACAGTTACCGCCATAAGTTCAGGGGGTCAAACGATTTCAAAATCCACTTCCGTGACTGTTGCCGTTGCACTTGCCTTGGTATGGTCGGATGAGTTTGATACTCCGGGATCTCCAGATCCCAGCAAATGGGGATATGATATCGGAACAGGGAGCGGGGGATGGGGTAATAATGAATTGGAATACTACACGAACAGGCAGACAAACGCCATTATATCTAACGGAACTTTGAAGATCATTGCACTGAAAGAATCATATAATGGGAGTGCTTATACTTCTGCAAGAATGCTAACAAATAATTTATATTCCTTTCAGTATGGCAGAATTGATGTGCGGGCTAAATTACCTGCCAGTACAGGTACCTGGCCTGCTATATGGATGTTGGGAAATAACATCGCTACTGTTGGCTGGCCGGCCTGTGGTGAAATTGATATCATGGAACAAAACGGCAATCAGAAATCCACTATCTATGGAACCCTGCATTATCCTACCGAAGCCGGGCAGTATGGCGATGGAAGCACGACAACAATTTCTGATGCGAGTACGGCATTTCATGTTTATTCAACCATGTGGACTCCCTTATCCATTCAGCTTTCTGTGGATGGTGTGGTGTATTATACTTTATTGAACAATCTTGGAATACCTTTTAACCAGCAATTTTTTATCATACTGAATGTAGTAATGGGCGGAAATTTTGGAGGAGCCGTCGATCCTGCATTTACCACAGATCAGATGGAAGTCGATTACGTGCGTGTTTACCAATAAACCAATCATTTATTTCAGTACCATTAATATTGATGCCTGCCCTGATTTAATCTTGTGTTCAATTCATCTTTCTTGATCGTTACCTGTTTCCCAACCTGCTTCCCATTTCTGAAAGTGTTGGCTGTGATTTGTGTTGCGCCGAGCGGAAAATAAATTGGCTCGCCGTTGTATTTTGGATAATAAGGATCAGGATTGGTGCCATCGAACGTATAATAAATATCCAGTCCTTTAATTTCTGTAGAAATTTTTACGGATAATCCCCTGTTGTCTTTTGCTCTGACCGGTGTATATATCACGTTATATGCGCTCAAGGCATATTTTATTCCTCCGGCATCAAGTCTTGGAAATTGCATTTCCATTCTTGCTATAAAATTATCCCAATTACGGCTGGCTTTCGGACTCCAATACACTTCGGCCAATGCCAGTGCACGCGGCCATGTCATATATTCCATCTGGCGGATATTATATACTCTTTCTGTCCATAAATTTCCTTGTCCGCCCAGAATATATTTTTCGTCCACGCTATCCGGCACAGGATCATAATTATAAGAATCGGTGAGCCTGCACATGCCGTAAGTAAGCGGTTCCACACTGGATTCACCCTGGTAGAGATCCAGATAACAATAATCCCAGGGCGTCATGACCACATGATGATTCATTTTAGCAGCATCGATACCTCCCTTCATTCCTCTCCAGCTCATTACAGTTGCTTCAGGAGCCAGTCCTCCTTCCAGAATTTCATCCCATCCTATCAGTTTTTTTCCTTTACTTTTTAAGATGACTTCAATTCTCTTCACAAAATAACTTTGCAGTTCATCTACGTTTTTGAGGTTTTCATCTTTCATGCGTTTCTGGCATTTCGGACAGTCAGACCAAAAACCCTTATATGCTTCGTCGCCGCCAACGTGTATGTATTCACAAGGAAAAAGCGCCGCCAGCTCAGTAAATATTTTATCGAGCATCATAAAAACGGAATCGTTTCCAATGCACAATGCATTATCATCCCTTACCGGACTGCGGAATCCGGCATTTACACTATAGGGCAATTGCGTGCAGGAGAGATTGGGAAAGGAAGCAATGAGTGCAAGGCTGTGAGCGGGTACATCAATTTCGGGAAGAATGGTGATATTCCTGTCCTTCGCATATCTGATCATTTCGCGCATGTCATCCTGAGTATAAAATCCACCGTCGGAAGATTTCTCGTTGGCAAGCGCAGGTAAGAATTCACCCCATAATCCGGTTCGGTTAACACGCCATGCTCCAACGCCGGTGAGTTGCGGCAATGATTTAATTTCAATGCGCCAGCCCTGATCATCACTCAAATGCAGGTGCAGTACATTATATTTATACATCACCATCTGATCCATATATTTCTTCACTTCTTCTTTGGTAAAAAAATGGCGGCTCACATCCAGCATCAATCCACGCCATCCAAAACGAGGATAGTCTGTAATTGATACGCAGGGTGCACTCCAGGTTTTGGAGTTAACTAATGAATTACTTTCAATTTCCGGAGGAAGTAATTGTAAAAAACTTTGCACTCCATAGAATACTCCGGCAGGCTGGTTCGCTGTGATAATAACTTTCTTAGGCGTTACGGATAATTGGTATCCTTCATTTCCCAGCTCAGGATCTGCGGTTTTATTCAGGATTATTCTGATAACTGACGAACCGGAATTATTCAGGATTACATGAAATCCGGTCGGTATTGTTAACCTGTCAGATAAAACAGCCAGCGCGGTCTTTAACTCGGGATTATCATTGGCGCTTATACTGATATTGGCAGGCAATATAAAATGCCCTTCGTTTTGGGTCAGTTTAACCGGCAGTGGTATGATGGAAATATTTTCCTGGGCGAAACAGGTGAGCAATTGTAATAAGCAGGCGAAAAGGAGTGTAATTTGTTTCATGATGAACATATATTTTTGGGAAAGGCCCGCATTAAGATAACAATATTGGATAAATCATTAGAAAAAATGTTGGGCAGCCGGTAGAAGTCTTTTCTCTATTGAAATTATAGCCTAAACTCCGGATTTCTGCCGTTAGTCGCAGATTATTACAGTTACGTCTCATTGCACGAAAATCTTTGAAAACCCGGTATACTTTTGTGATGAATATTTTAAAAAGATTCAAAACAATATAAAATATACAGCTATGAAAAAGATAATTCTGACATTAATCTCTGCCTTCGTTTTAACCATCACAGTGGGTTATGCCGCTAATAAAGATGGTAATGTTCCTCAATACGTAGAATCAGCGTTCAACAGCAATTTTAATTTTGCAAAGAATGTGCAGTGGCAAAAAATGGATAATTATTATGAAGTGATTTTTAATCAGCATGGAAGAACTTTATTCGCATTTTATTCTGAAGATGCTGACTTTATGGGAATCGCAAATTACATTCTATCCGACAGATTACCTGAAACGCTGAAATCTGATTTAAAGACTAAGTATACTAATTATTGGATTTCCGACTTGTTCACTTATTCTATAAATGATAAACCTGGTTATGTTGTTACGCTTGAAAATGCTGATCAGAAAATAATGCTCAAGAGCGATAACGGTAAAACATGGCATTTATACAGATCATTGAGAAGCTAGTAATCACTCAATGCATTAATTGCTTTCTTATAATTTTTCAATAATCGTGGTGCTCTATCAACAGCCCATGCTCTATAAATGTCTCGCATTAAGATAAGGGTAGCATTTGCATTTCCTGATTCACGAGATTCAAATGAAAGCAGCAATTTGCCAATTTCATCTTCTGATTTTATAATCCTGGCCTGGTTATCGTAAATATCAGTAAGTAATCTGTATGTTTCCAGGCTAAGTTTAGAAAAAATATTATTTTGTTTTGCTACCTGCCAGGCAATGTCATTCAAATCTACTCTTAATACTCCATCCGGTGCAATGGCTTGCAAATGTACCTGGCCGCTGTCTAAAAATGTTTTCCGGAATTTTTCATGGTGCAAAGCAGAGTCTATATTCTGCAATACCTTGAGATGATATCTATATTGAATTTCTTCAGATTCATTATTATTTATAATCTCCAGCTTCAACTGATGTAGAACTTCACGCGTTTGCTGGTTTTCGTGAATTTTTGTAAAAACTTCCGTTAAGATGATGGCCAGGGCAACACTGAATACTATCAGCAAAGATTCGCCCAGGTATTCTTTCCAGTTTCTTATAATAATTACTTCAGGACGCTCATCTTTTTTATTATTGGATGGGGCCGGTATATTTTCAGACTCTTTTTCTTCCATATATTATATGACTTAGCTGCTTTAAGATAGTAAAATCTTTCAAAAATCCGGTAATGCAAATCTAAACCCGGAAATTAATATTTAAGAAGCTTTAAAGTTTTGGATTCATTCTGATCAAAATATCTCAGAAAATATACACCGCTTGAAAGAGGCTGACTGATATTAAATTCTAACCATTGCAACAGACCGGCAGTAGTCGGAACAGTTTTCTTCATTATAATTTTACCTGAAACATCCAGCAACAGTAAATTTGCGTTTCCGGTTATGGAAGGTTTGAATATAAGGTTGAATGATTGCAAAAAAGGAACAGGGTAAACTCGGATCCAATCATTACCCAGTAATTGATTATAAGCAGCCAGTCTTTTATTCAGGAGAATAGAATATGCTTTTTCGAAATCAGGTAATCCATATCCGTACCGGTTATCAGGACTGTTGTATTTATTACTTGACTGACGGACTGCAGCGAGTATATCATGCGGACCAAATTCCGGAAAAGCCTGCCAGAGACATATAATCAACCCTGCCAGATTCGGATTTGAATAGGAAGTTCCCGAACCTGAATGTACGATTCCGTCAGGTGCCACATAATAGGCCCCGGCACCAACTGAAACTCCATCGGGTTTTATCTGTCCGGAAGAATTAGGCCCCCAACTGGACGAGTATGCAATCACTCCACTGAAATCTACTGAACCGACCGTGTATACACTGTCTCCGTCCGCAGGACAAAGAACATATTTTTCCTCATTCGTCATTCCTCCTGAATTTCCTGCGCTGGCCGTTACAATCATTCCTTTGCTTACAGCCAGGTTGGCTGCCCGGCTAATCAGCGCAGTATGTCCGTTTCTTTGTGCATAATTCAAATTATAAATCGAATCATCAAAATAGCTATAACCAAGTGAAGTTGTGATCAGATCGGCACCGGCACTGTCTGCAAATTCGGCAGCGGCAACCCAGTTTTGTTCTTCAACCGGTGTTTCTGATGTAATATCTTCTGTTTTAAAAAGCCAGTAACTGGCATCCGGCGCTGTGCCGACCATTGTCCCGGGAATATTGGCAGCAATAATGGAAAAACAATTTGCGCCATGCTGGTCTTCTTCATTTACGCTGACTTTCTGATTTACAAAATCATAAGTCCCAAGTATCCTGTTATAATTTCTTAAACTGTCGAATGCCGGATTACTGAGATAACTGTTGAAGCCATCGTCCAAAATGGCAACCGTCATACCTTCTCCACGAAATCCGAGATCGTGAAGATATTCACCATTATGAATATAAACCTGACTTTGTGATTCGCCATAATTGATAGAATCAGTTACTATGAGACAGTTTGGATTCGCCGTAACGGCTGAAATTCCCAAAATGGCGGGGTGCTGATTAACGGATATCCTCCCTGGAATTTTTTTTATCTGTTTGTTGTTTACCGGCTCGGAAGATATTACAAATGAAAACTGCATCACCTGTTGCAGTACACTCGTATCAGATAAACCAATAAGCACCTGATTAAACCACCTGGATTTGTTCAGGATCCGAAGGGCATGCAGAGAAGAAATACTGTCAATATAAGCCGCTGTAACAGGCAGATCAGTTGAGTCTATACTTATATTCTGTTTTGTCCGCCGTTGAATTGATTTGTCGGAAAGAAAGGAAGCAGGATTTGCAATACTGAATCCGTTATTATTTTTATCCTTTAAATGAACCAGGTATTTATACTCCTGCGCGAAAACGCGCTGAAACAAAAAGAGGGAAATAAATAAAAAAGGTCGCAAGGGGATTAATTATGGGAAACCATGTTGAAAGTCAATCCATATCCGATGGTTGCTCCTGAAGGGTACTCCACATTGGGTGACTGATATACTGAATACAGGAACTGTTTATAAATGAGCCCGATATTTTTACCATAAACTTCTTCACTGAAAACCGTCTGAGTATACGAACCATCACCAAGACCCGTAACACTGTTCGCTTCATTTATAATAACTGAAACGGGAACTGTTCCCATCAATACGTTGAAGGGCTGTCCTGTATTTGAGTAAGTGTAGTCCCATCCATCCATATAGGGAACAGGAGAATCAGCAGATTTCGTGTCTATATATGAATTACCCATCCAGTTTACTCCATTCTGAACCGGTGTTACCATTTTGATAAAACGGAGATTGTTCTCTACTACTTCAACCGAACCGGGCAGCGGTGTTACCATATATGCAATGGAAGGAGTCCATGGCGCAATTTCGTTTGTATCACTCAGGTAACGGATAATACGGTAACTAAGCCTTCCCAGATTATCAGTTATCGTATCATCAACCACTTCTTTTGCATGATAGCTTATAATCGAATCCTGCGATCCGACATTGTAAAATTTGAGGGAATCCATCCGGTAAATAATGTAATTACCCACGACCATCGGATAATAATTTGCCGGAGTATCGGTAATGAGTGGATTATTTTTATTGCAACTGCAAACGATGATAATCAGAGAACAAAGAATAAAATAACTACAGAATCTGCTTCTCATTGGGCAATTAATAACTAATTATAACGCAATCTACTTAGAATTATTGCTATATCTTTGGCTTTTTCCAGGTGAAAAATCTCTTACACGCGCTTTTTTATTACGTCTGCCTTCCCTTTATTTATCTGATTGCTATCTTGCCCTTTCCATTGCTGTATTTCTTCTCTACCGGAGTCTTCTTTTTAATTTATCACGTTTTACATTATCGCAGGAAAATAGTTCGGGAGAATCTTGTAAAATCATTTCCTGAAAAACAACTGAAAGAAATCCAGGAAATAGAACTAAGGTTTTACCGTTATTTCTGTGATCTTTTTCTGGAGACTTTCAAAACCCTTACTATTTCCAAAGAAAGTATGGTTAAGCATTGTGAATTCGCCCCCGAAACCTTATCCATCTTCAATCGTCTTGCAGAAGAGAACCAAAGTTTTATGGTTGTTATGGGTCATTTTGGAAACTGGGAATGGGGTGGTAATACATTTAGTATTTGTTGCAGGCATCAGCTTTATGTGATCTATCATCCTTTAGCCAACAAATATTTTAATGGACTCGTGTATAGAATGCGCACGCGTTTTGGTACCCGACTGATTCCAATGAAAGATACCTTGCGGGACATGCTTAAGAACAGGAATGAATTGAATGCAACTGCATTTATCGCAGACCAGTCTCCGCTTCCCGACAGGGCATACTGGATGAGTTTCCTGAATCAGGATACACCCGTTTTTCTTGGTATTGAAAAAATTGCGTTAAAGATTCGTTATCCCATTGTCTATATCACCATAAGAAGAGTTAAAAGGGGCTATTACAAGGTATTTGCCGACAGAATTGAACTACCTTTGCGGCGGGAAGAGACAGGAGCGATCACTGAAATTCATACCAGGAAACTGGAAAATGATATCCGGAGCCAGCCTGAGAATTGGTTATGGACCCACCGGAGATGGAAACACATTCGACCTCAAAATTAAAGTAGCATCAATGCTCTGTGGAAAAGAACTTATACTGGCGACTAAACCCTTTGCAAAGGAGATAAGAAGTAAAAGCTGGATGCATGTGATTACTACTATTCTTTTCCTTGCGTTGTCTCTTACGGCAACAATTATGATACCATTTCTTCCAGTAAGGTTATTCTTCAGCGTTCTAACAGGGCTACTGTTGGTTCGAATGTTTATCATATATCATGATCATCAGCACCATTCTATACTCACACATTCAAAACTGGCAGATTTTATTATGACTGCTTTTGGGGTATTTATACTTTCCCCAACCAGTATCTGGAAAAGATCCCATGATCATCACCACAATAATAATTCTAAATTATTCAGCGCCAGCATTGGCTCTTATCCGATAGCAACTAAGAAGAAATTCGAGGAGATGAGCAATCGCCAGAAATTTGAATACCTGGCTATCAGGCATCCGTTAACGATAGCTCTTGGCTATTTTTCGATGTTTATATTCGGAATGTGTATTGCTTCTTTTGTAAGTAACCCACGCAAGCATTATGATTCACTGATTGCCCTGATTATACATGTATCAGTATCTGTATTGTTATTTATTTTACTTGGATGGCAGATCTGGTTCTTTTTATTTTTTCTGCCCTTTATCATTGCCTTTGCCATGGGAGCTTATCTTTTTTATGCCCAGCATAATTTCCCGGGGGTTACGTTTTCAGACAATAACGAATGGGCTTACGAAAAGGCGGCAATGGAATCCTCCAGCTATATGGTGATGAATCCTGTTATGGCATGGCTCACGGGAAATATTGGATACCATCATATACATCACCTGAATTCCAAAATACCCTTTTACCGTCTTCCTGAGGTGATGGATAAATTTAAAGAACTTCAAAATTGCAAACGCACTTCATTGCGTATCAAAGAAATTGTCGCCTGTCTCCGTTTGAAAATCTGGGATCAGGAAAAAAAGAAAATGGTGGGATTAAGGGATATCCGTTAAAGCTTTCTTCTCCAGGAAAGCCGCATACCACTTGCCCGAAGCTTTCACAATTCTTTCCTGCGTTTTAAAATTTACATGCACCAGTCCGAATTTCGGATAATATCCTTCCGCCCATTCAAAATTATCCATGAGGGTCCAGACAAAATATCCATTTACCGGAGCCCCATCCTGCTTTGCTAGCAGCACCTGTGCAATATGATCTTTTATATAAATCATTCTTTTCTGATCATTTACTTCACCTTCTTCATAACGATCTTCAAATGCAGCTCCATTTTCAGTAATAATAATTTCCTTCAGGTTTTTATATTGGCTCCAGCGCATAAGCGCATGATAGATCGCGGGTGGATGCACTTCCCAGTCCATCTGGGTTCTTTCAACATTCCTTTTGCCTGCTTTGATGATTTTTGCCTTTATAAAGGGCATAAAAGGGGCATGCCGCACGAGTTCACGGGTATAATTCTGAAGACCTATAAAATCCATATCGAAAGCAAGTTTTGCTGTATCACCATCTTTATAAAATCTTTCAAGTCCCTGTAATATTTTCAGGTCCTTCAGCGGATAACCCATTCCCAGCAATGGTTCAATAAATAACCGGTTTAACAAGGCATCTGTTTTTTTTACGGCGGCTCTGTCTTTTTCAATTTCCCTTAAAGGTTCAATATGTGAATATGAAAAGGTGGTTCCAACTTTTGATTCGGGAGAAAGACTTTTCACAATTCTTCCACCTTCTGCCTGGCAAAGGGCCGCATGATGTGCAGATGAAAGGAAATTAGTCAATCCCTTTTTTCCTGGTGCATGTACTCCTAAAAAATAACCTGCTCCCGTAAACACGATGGGTTCATTCAATATCATCCAGCGTTGTACCCGATCGCCAAATTGTTTTACACAGTATTCCACATACGAACTAAACCAGTTGATTATTTCGCGGTTCGTCCAGCCACCTTTCCGCTCCAGGGCAGCCGGCAGATCCCAGTGATACAATGTTACCCATGGCTGAATTTTATTGGCCATGCATTCATCGATCAGGCGGTTATAAAAATCCACGCCGGGTTGATTAACAGTACCCGTTCCATCCGGAAAGATTCTGCTCCAGGCAATGGAAAACCGATAATTGGGAATGTTCAGTTGATTCATCAGGCGTATATCCTGCGGATACCGGTAATAAAAATCACAGGCCGTTTCCCCATGATGGCCATTTAGGATTTTTTTCTTTTTTTGGGTGAACTCATCCCAAATGGAAGAGCCCTTCCCATCAGCATCATGAGCGCCTTCGATCTGGTAAGCAGCTGTGGAAACACCCCAGTGGAAATCATGTCCAAACGCCGCCCGCTTCAATTGCATATTATTCGGGCGATTGATTTAAGATATGTTTCAGACTTTTCTCTCTGAGTTTTTTTACAGAATGAATTCCATTGCCAAGTGAAATACTCAGCCTGTCTTCTTCGAATATATTTTCACGGATAACCATATCAATAATTTTTTCCGTTATATCAGGATACAATACAGGAATAGATTGCGGATTCCTTGTCCAGGATTTTATTTTATCAATATGTTTATCTTTCAGTGATTTTAAAACAGGAACGCCCATGGTGGAGAGTGCAGCAGCATTACACTGCTGTTCATACTGGCCCTTCATAGGTATTACAAGCAACTTTTTTTTCAGGTATAATGCTTCAGCTGGTGTTTCAAATCCGGCACCGCAAAGGATACCCGTACAGCTGATCAGGCTATTAATAAATGCATCATTTTCTATTGGCCGAATGAAAATATTTCCATCCCTGTATGTTTCTTTACTGTGCTTGCTGAAAACCTGCCATTCGATATTTTTTATTTCTGATAATACACGGATAATTCTCTTGTCGGAATAAGCCGGAAGATAAACTGCATAATGGGTCTTTATTTCGACCGAAGGATTTCTGATTTCACTCCGGATGACCGGTGTAAAAATTTCTTCACTATATTTTGCGAAATGAAACCCGTAAGCTTTTGAAACGGGTGCATAATTGAGTAAAATGGATTTTCCAATCATGTCTTTCTTATCGGGCCTTGGCGCATTTTTATTAATGACAGCAGCCTGGTGGCTGAGTCCAACACAATGTTTATGTTTTCTCCGGCAGGCCCAGGCGCTAACGGGTTCAAAATCGCTGATGACAAGATCATAGTTTTCTACCGGCAGGCTTTGGATTTCTTTAAACAATCTTTTAAGATTACTTTTTTTATAAGTGGCCATAACATCGATACCACCTTTTTTTCCGAAGATAAAACATAGCCCTTTGAAACGGTATTTTACCGGATAAGGAAGAACAACATCAGCCTGGGTTCCACTGATGAGAAGGTCAAGTTCTCCTTTTTTCTGAAGTATGGGGATAATTTCCCTGGCCCTGCTGAGATGGCCGTTGCCGGTGCCTTGTATGGCATACAATATTTTCATCCGGTAAAATGGTTAATAAAATCCATCAATGGATTTTATAATATTTAAACGCCGGATAAAAGGCTGATAGCCTGGTTAAAAAAAGCCGGATGCCGACACGTGTAAAAAAATAACTTAGCTTCTTCATACGGATTGATTATTAACAGATAGATTCTCGCATAGTAAAGTAACAAAACCAATGTGATGCGAACATGAAGACAATGTTAGGGAATTATGAATTACTGATGTATTAAAGCTTTAGAATTAAAACTTTACCACCAAAAGTGCATGCCCAGCCAGTGCTCATATCCAGAAAATGGAATCCGGAAAAGGAATCAGCCCCCATTTTACAACTGGTCAGCCATGTTGCTCCCTTCTTCGGAATTATTTCATTAATTTAAAAGGAAATAAGCCCACCATGCTTTCTGATTTCCGGAAAATCAGGTCATTCCTGATTTTGACAATCCTGATTCTTTTCAGTCATATTTTATTTGCACAGAGAATAATTGATGTGAAATATGAGCAGGATGAAAAAGGCGCATACGTATTTTCCTGTATCAATTATGCCTATTGCAATTATATTCTCGAACTCGGGTTTACTACTTTTAATAATGTAAAATGCGATCAGCCCCTTCCGTATCATGCTGAAGTAAAGCCCGGGTATAATAAACTTTTTACTATTTCTGCCATTGATCCCCAGGCTCCCCTGCTTTTTAAATATGGCAGTACTAACCAGAAAGGTTGCATGCATCCGGCTGTGAACAGGAACTTTACTTATCTCTTCCCTATTTCTCCCGGTAAAGAGGCACAGGTGTATGAAATGTCGCCGGATAAATTAATTGATTCTGCAGCATATGCAAAAGCATCTGTAAATAAATCCGTGGATAAACCTTCTGATTCTGCATCATGGTATGTTTTGAGATTAAGAATGAAAGCGGGAGATACTATTTATGCAGCCCGGAAAGGAATTGTAAATGAAATAAAGGATCAGAGCGGAGCTAATGATGCCGGTCAGTCGAGCATCGGAGCCGAAAATTATATTGAAATCACACAACCCGATTGTTCATTTGCCCGCTATGGGATTTTGAAGAAAAGTGCTGCGCTGGTAAAACCGGGTCAGGCAGTGAAAGCAGGTCAACCCATCGGCCTCGTGGGTGGTGATATGTATGGCCGCGGTTCTGATCTTAAGTTTAGTGTTTATTATTATCAGGAAGAAAATGGAACTTTAAATCAGGCAAATGTTCCGCATTATATTATACCACAGATCTGGACGAAAAATAATGGTAAAGGAAGACTCAGACACGGAGCGTTATATATCAGTGAATTTCCAGCTGCAGTATTGAACCAGGAAACACCAGTTGTTGCACCGAAAAAAAAGACAAAGAAGAATTCTTAGTATAAGAGTATAGGAGTATAAGAGTATTAGTATAAGAATATAAGAGTATAAGAGTATAGGAGTATTAGAGAGAATAATATTCAGTGAATTTATTTAAGGGCAAAAACAACGATTAACGATCCTCCACTCTTAAACTCCTATACTCTTATACTCTTATACTCTTATACTTCCTAGAGTTTACTTTAGTTGATAAGCGACAACCCTCTTGTCAAAAAAAGTAGGAACGTATACGATCTTTTTAACCGGATCATACCCTATATCTGCCGTATTCTTTTTTTCATTATGAGTGTCCAGCAGGAGTTCTGTTTGCCCGTTTGCGTAAACATAATAAATATAACCTACCCATGATGTTGCGAGATAGTCTCCATTGCCAATAGGTTCGATCCCATCGATATCATGACCTATATCCGCTATCTGCTTAATCTGTTTCTTGTTGTCTGCGATCATCAGGGCCGGCCCTTTTGCATACACCAATCCTTCTTTCACGGCTTTTAGTCCGTTCGCGCCGGTAACATTGTCAAGATATAAAGTTGGTTTTTCATCTTCCAGTTTCCAGATCCTGCCGGTTTTTGAATCAGAAACAAATACGACTCCTTTATCAGTAACTGTAATATCATTCAGGCCACTGGCGCCTTCAATCGGAATTTTCTTTATTATTCTGCCCTTGGGAATATCAACGACTACAACTTCAGAAATATCTGCAGCATACATTTTATCCTTATACATACCAAGGCCTTTCGGGGCATTTAAACCACTAATCCATAATGAATCATAGTTTGTTCCCGCAGTTGTCAAATGACCAATACCACCTTTTCCATCCACATCCCATGGCCCTCCTTCAATAAGAGATACATATAAAAGGTTGTTTTTAAGATCAGGAAGCACGGATTCAGGGGTATTTACAATCTGATCTGTTGACCATATTTGAGTTAGTGAATGTTTTTGTGCGCGGCTAACGAGGAATGCAGGAATTAAAAACAACAGGCAGGTAAGAAACTTTTTCATATGAATGATTTTGAATGGATGAATAAAATTATTATACTTTGACAATTCAGGAAATTTTATTTGTTTCAAAAGGAAGATTTCGTAAATTCAATAAACGCCTGCCATGTCAAATCAGAAGACTTTTACACAGACCGAAATTGCACCACTGGGCAGTTTGGATGAATGGGAAGAAGATGTATTAAAAAGATACCCTGAAAATGAAACACCTGCAAAAGCTAAAGAGGCATTCCGGAATTATGAAGATCCTGCCCGTGATACAGTAAAGGAATTTTACCGTCTTAATCATACGTATCAGACTTACGATTTCGTACAGGCCAAAAGAAATGAATTCCTGCAATTCAGCAAAAAAGAAATGCCCGTATGGGAAGCGTTTCAATTTTTGAATCAGCTGGTTGATGATTCTGATCCCGACACAGACCTCGATCAATTCCAACATCTGCTTCAGACATCAGAAGCTATCCGTGCCGACGGGCATCCTGACTGGATGGTAGCAGTGGGCCTGGTGCATGATATGGGAAAAGTACTTTGTTTGTTTGGCGAACCACAGTGGGCAGTTGTAGGTGATACATTTCCGGTGGGGTGCGCTCATTCTGACAAAATTGTTTATCCCGAATTCTTTGCATACAATCCGGATACAAATGATCCGGGACTGAATACTACTTTGGGAATTTATAAATCTAATTGCGGATTAAGAAATGTTACGATGTCCTGGGGTCACGATGAATATGTTTATCAGATTCTGAAACATTCATTACCGGAACCGGGATTATATATGCTTCGCTACCACTCCTTTTATGCCTGGCACCGTGAAGGAGCTTATGATTATTTACTGGATGATCACGACAGGGAAATGCTTACATGGGTAAAACTCTTCAATCCTTACGATCTCTACTCAAAAAATCCTGTTCCGCCAGACTGGACAAAGCTCAAACCATACTATGAAGAGCTTGTCGGTAAATACCTTCCATCAATGCTTAAATTCTAAACTTCTTGCCCAACAGAAACAGGAGAATCTTCCCCCGTGCATAAATTACAGCGAGCGGACTACCTTGTATTTTTTGTCTATTTCATAGTCGTTTCTGCTTACGGATATTATGTATACAGGAAGAAAAAATCATTTACTATTGATTCAAAAGATTTTTTTCTTGCGGAAGGATCTCTAACCTGGTGGGCTATTGGAGCTTCCCTAATTGCTTCTAATATTTCTGCCGAACATTTTATCGGTATGTCAGGATCTGGTTATGCCCTGGGACTCGCCATTTCAACTTATGAATGGATGGCGGCGGCTACCCTGCTCATCGTGGCAATATTTATTCTTCCGATCTATCTCAGGAATAAAATTTTTACGATGCCACAGTTCCTGGCGAGAAGGTATAATCAGCAGGTCAGCACCCTGATGGCAGTATTCTGGTTGCTCGTATATGTTTTCGTTAATCTCACTTCCATTATATACCTCGGAGCGCTTGCGATTACTTCCATTTCAGATATTTCTTTTGGGTGGAGTATTGCCTGTCTGGCTTTGTTTTCAATTATCGTTACACTCGGGGGAATGAAAGTAATTGGATATACAGATGTAATCCAGGTGCTGGTCCTGATCGTAGGTGGATTGGTAACTACCTATCTGGCTCTCACTCTTCTTTCAGGACATTTTGGATATGGAAATAATATTTTGAAGGGATTGTCCATCCTCCGTAAAGAAGCGCCGGACCATTTTCATATGATCTTTCATAAGGGGAATCCGTATTATAAAGATCTTCCCGGTTTATCAGTTGTAATCGGCGGGATGTGGATCAATAACCTGGCCTATTGGGGATGCAATCAATATATTATCCAGCGTGCATTAGGTGCCAATCTCAAAACCGCAAGGAGCGGACTGCTATTCGCTGCTTTTTTAAAATTGCTGGTACCCGTTATTGTTGTACTTCCGGGCATTACGATGTTTGTTTTACATAAGAATGGGATGTTTCAAAATGAAATGATGCCCGATGGAGTTATAAAACCGGATCATGCATACCCAACCCTGATGAACTTATTACCACCGGGTTTGAAGGGTGTTGCATTTGCAGCCCTGACAGCTGCCGTCGTTGCTTCTCTTGCAGGTAAGGCAAATAGTATATCAACAATATTTTCACTCGACATCTATAAGAAATATTTTAATAAGGAAGCTTCAGAAAAACAATTGGTGGGAATTGGTAAATGGGTCGTAATTGTTGCGATGGGCATTGCAGCTTTGATTGCGCCAGCACTAAAAAATCTGGACCAGGCTTACCAGTTTATTCAGGAATATGTCGGATTCATTTCACCTGGTGTACTCGCGATTTTCTTACTGGGTTTTTTTTGGAAGCGGACAACAGCCGCTGCCGCATTAATCGGGAGTCTGCTGACAATTCCCGTATCTGCCATTTTAAAATTTCTGCCCGTCTGGACGAACGGCATTTTTCCGGATTATCCTTTCCTCGATCGAATGACGATAACTTTTGTAATCATTGTATTCATAATGATCGGGATCAGTTTATTCAGAACATCTTCTCCGGATAAATCACATACCATCATCATTGATAAAAAAGACTTTAGGGTTTCCCATGCATTTATTCTGGGTTCTGTAATTATTATGGGCATACTGGCAGGACTTTATACAGTGTTCTGGTAGTTAGTAATATCTCCCTATAGTGGGATCCTCAACTATTGCTTTTTTTAATTCAGCAGGGTCGATGGAGCCTTCTTTTGAATAAACGATTTTACCTCCGGGTTCAACCAGGATGGTATAAGGCAGGGCGCCGGGCCATTTGGAGTCAATGGCGTCGATAAGTTTATAATTATCATCTCCTGAAAAAATATAATTTTTATTTGAGGCTTCCTGTTTCTGCAAATATTGAAGCGCCTTTTTCTTTTTATCAATTCCATCGGCACTGATAGAAATAAATTCAAAATCACGTTTACGATACATCCGGTTCATAGTAATGAATTCAGGGAATTCTGCAACACATGGACCGCACCATGTAGCCCAAACGTTGATAAGTCTTAATTTGTCTGAATGATTTTGTACCAGCTCCCTGATACCCTTTTCATCGATAGAATCCAGGCTGACAGGTTCTTTAGCCCATTCCACCTTCGCTTTATCAATCCAGCTACTCTTCTCGGACCATTTAATACTACATCCGAAAACTTTTGTAGTGGGTACGGAAACCGGCTTGCCGGCTAAAAGCTCATCAATGGCATTTCGTGCATCTCTCTCTGTAGGCGTCTTAGTTGGTTTTTCAATATTATCAATCCTGCCGCTATAACGGAGGATTCTTTTATTGTCGAAAATAAAAACATGTGGTGTGGCGATGGGTCCGTATGCAAGCGCCACCTTTTCATTTTGCCCATCATAGAGATATGGGAAATTGAATTTTTTTTCATTGGCCCGCAGTTTCATCTCATCAAATGAATCGCCCATATCCGTGTACCCTAACTCATCCAGATTAATGGAACTGGGATCATTGGGCATTATGGCAATTACCGAAACTTTTTTTGTGGCATAGTCATTGGTGAGTTGAATAATCCGGTCTTCATATGCCTGGGCAGTCGGACAATGGTTACATGTAAAAATAATAACCAGGATATCTGATTTTTCGAAAGAAGCAAGACTGTAAGTTTTCCCATCTGTGCCAGGTAGTGAGAATGGCGGTGCAGGCGACCCGATGGGCAAACTGGGGTGATCACTCATAAATCCTGAATGGAACCCTCCGTTTCCACTATCCTTACCCATAACTGAAAACAGGATCAGGCTACAGACTATCAGCAGGCAGGCTTTCATTCGTTAATATTTACTTTTTTCAATATAATACCCCGTAAAAGGTAATAAATTTTGAAAAACCCTGATGCCTTATGGGAATAAAAAATAAAATGTAGTAGGATTGACGTAGTAAATTCCATAAGAAGACTCCGGAATTTCAATATGAAGTAGTATGGATGTAGCTTAAAAAATGAAATTTGTTCTAAAGAACATACATTTATAAAATAAATAACGATTGCTCAATTAAAATTTAAGCCATGACTTCCAGAAGGGTTTTTATAAAATCTGCCTCCGCTCTATCTGCTGCCATATTTGTAAAAGGTCCCCTGAATACTTTTGCTGCAGCACCATTGATAGGCCTGCAATTATATACGGTAAGGGATGCTATGGAAAAAGATCCGGAGGGAACCCTTGCAAAAGTTGCACAGATCGGGTTTAATTCCGTGGAAAATGCAACTTATACCGGATCTGAAAAGTTCTACGGGATGGATGCAGATACCTATAAAAAGCTCTTAAAGAATAATGGACTGGTTGCTCTTAGCGGACATTACAGGGTCGGTGAAGAAATGGTAAAGGGAGCGCCTCAGAATGGTACGATATTGCATGACTGGCAGAAAGCTGTTGATGATGCTTCAGCAGTCGGATTAAAATATATGGTATGTGCTTATTTATCTGATCAGGAGCGCGGCACACTGGATCATTATAAACAACTGGCTGATATATTTAATAAAGCGGCTGAGACCTGCAAAAAGTCGGGCATTCAATTCTGTTACCATAACCACAATTTTGAATTTGAAGCACAGAATGGTGTTTTTCCCTATGATATATTGCTGGATAAAACTGATAAGGATCTTGTGAAAATGGAAATAGATTTGTATTGGATTAAAAAAGCAGGACAGGATCCACTGGCACTATTCCAAAAAAATCCGGGCAGATTTCCTCTCTGGCATATAAAAGATATGTCGAAAGAAGCCAGTCAGACTTTTACAGAAGTCGGAAATGGTATTATTGACTTCAAGACTATATTTCAGCATAAGGGCGAAGCAGGTATGAAGTATTTCTTCGTTGAACAGGATAAGTGTCCCGGTTCTCCATTCGACAGTATCTCCCAAAGCATAAAATTCATTAAGGCAAACCTGGTTTAATTATTAATTGTTAGTTGTTAATTGTTAACAAATAAGTTCTAAACGATACACTACTATAAATAATAACAACTAACAATTAACAACTAACAATTAGACCTTAGTTTTTATATCATGTGAGGAAATTTCAAGCAGGAAGTCAAAAAGATTAGTTTCAGTATTAATTTTCAGTTTTTTCCTCAGCCTGTACCTGCCAATTTCTACCCCGCGAACGGATATGCTCTCAAGCTGCGCAATTTCTTTACTGGAAAGATTCATTCTCAGGTAAGCGCAAAGTTTCAATTCATGCGGACTGAGCGTTGGATATTGCGTTTTAATATTACTCAGGAAATCACTATGTACATGATCAAAGTGCTGAGCAAATAGCTCCCAGTCTTTGTCCATTTTATTTTCTTCACTCAGGATGCGCATGATTTTTTTAAACTCATCAGGTGCAGCATGGCCGTTTGCATTTTTCTTAATCCGGCTCATCTCATCTTTAATGTTGCCCAGGAGTTCGCCCTTCTGTACCAGATGCATGGCAGTGGATGCAAGTTCAGTATTTTTAAATGCGATTTCTGATTCCAGTTTTTCATTTCGGAGTTTTACTATCTCTTTCTCGGATTTTTCCAGTTCCAGCTCATGGAGGTAGGTTAATTTTTTTTGCTCATCTTCATATTTTTGTTGCTGTTCAAGAAAAATTTGTTTTTGCCAGCGGAATATCAGGTAGATAATTCCTAATATCAGTAACACATAGGATATATAAGCAAAGGTTGTCTGATACCATGGAGGTAAAACGATAAACTTGTAGATTTTTACTGAAGATTCATTGCCCAGGTTATTTTTCGCTCTAACCAGAAATTCATATTGTCCGGGAGGAAGGTTTGTATATTCTTTTTCCGATTTTTTAGACCATTCTGACCAGGAAGTATTGAATCCATTCAATAAATAACTGTATTGAACATTTGATTGCTGTGCATATACAGGTGCAGAATATTCAAAATGAATGGAATTCATATTGTTGCTTACACTCGGAACATCGGTTTGTGGTTGAATCAGCGGATGGTTTATCTGATCAAAATATCCTCCAAACAGCAGGCTGTCCGAATTACCAAAGGCTTTTACTGAACGGATCATAACGTCTAATCTGTAACGGTTCTTTTTATATGCATCATAATTAATATGATAAAATCCCTTTTCAGATCCAACGAGGATATTAGAATTATTATAGGGATAAACGTTTTCATCACCTCCGACCATTTTACCATTCAGTTCCGGGAAGTATATTATTTTAGGAACTTTCCAGGAAAAGTCTAAGACCCCTAAATTTTTATCTTCCACGAACCAGATATTACCAGACGCATCTTCTTTGAGATACCTGATATTCCGCGTGCCGAAAAATGAAGTAAAATATGGGGACTGTTCAAACCTGTCAGTCTTTGGGTCATATTCATAAATACCTTTCTCCGTAGCCACAACGATCCTGTTTAAAACCTTGTATAATTGATTTTTTACAGAAGAAGGAAGACCCTGTTCATCAGTGTATAACCGAACGATTGCTGTCATGCCGGGACGGGGATCTATTTTATAAATTCCACGATAAGGGTGACCGACCCAGATTGTATTATTATTATCTATTGCAACAAACTGGGAATATTCGCTGAAACCCGGAATATTTCCTTTTGAAATAAATTGTTTGTTATCCCATTCCAAAATATCAAGTCCGGATTCATTACCGGCTAAAACCAGTCTGGATGGAAGCACATTTGATAATGGAAGAAAGCAATGAAAACCTACAGAAGAATTTATAGTTGCCTCCTGTCCTGAATGCAAAGTATAAGACCCGTCATGATATCCAAATAATAGTTCTCCATTGATATCAGTGAGACACCAGGAAGAACCTTTTGAGTAAGGCAAAGGAATGAAATCGCCGTCTACGAAACTCAGATCTGTTTTCCCTTTCATAGGCACTTTATAGAAGCCATTGGAAGTGCCGACATACAGCGCATCCTCGTAAATCAGGGACGTATATCCTTTGCCTTCATTGAGTTTTTCCGGATAAATATGTTTTATGGCATTGTTATAAGCAATAAAATCAATGCCGTCATCAAGACCCAGCCACAGATTATTGTCCTTGTCCAGAAACATGGAAAGGATATTATTTATTTGCAACCCCTCCTTACGGGAAAGATTCTGAATTACCTCACCCTTTTTGTTTACAACATAACAGCCATTCATATTTGTACCAACCCCAATCCAGTCATTTGTCACGGGAATCGCAGTCAGGATACGCTGGTTCTGTAAGGGATTAAAACCTGCGAACCGGAATGGAGTCAGTTTATTTTTATATAAAATAAAAAATCCCGACGTGATTGTAGTAAGAAAACTACTGTCATTGCCAAAAGGAAACATCGATGAAACAATGAACCCTGAAGGAAGAGGTGGGTCGTCAAGATAACTTGTCCAAAGGCCGTTATTGAATTTCATGAGTCCGGCATTCAGGTCCTGGGCAATTAGTGTGTTGTTGCCAATTCCGAGAAAAGCCCATTCACTGGGAGCGGGATACACCGTAATAGAGTAGCCGTTATATTGAAAAATCTTCTCCTTTGAACGGAAAAAAACATCGTTGCCCAACGTTACAATATTCCAGATATCCGTAAATGAATAGTCTCTTTTAGATAATAGTGGCTTCAGAGAAGTAAAGAATAATTTTCCATTTTTATCAGGACTGAAATAGCCGAAATCATCCTGGCCACCGGCATATATCCTGTTGTCCTTCCCCATGATAATTGAGCGGACGATTGTCTTGTTTGGGATGGAGTACAATTTCCAGGAAGAACCGTCAAAACTGAGTAATCCGTCCAGATTAGCGAAATACATGATCCCATTCTGATCCTGCACGATGCTTCTATTTTCAGTTCCGGCATTGTAACTGCTTTTGTAGTAGTTAATAATGTCAGGAATACCGATGGGATTTTGACCTTTTACAATGGCTGTACAGAAGAAAAGTAAAAAATAAAGCACCCGGTTCATACGCAAATCAATCTGAATCAAATGTAAGGGGAAACGGCATAAAAAATATCGCTGAAAACACCCGCTGGTATATCCTGGGCATTTTCCCGTTTAAAATTCTTATTTGATGTAGTGATGATGTAGTGCTTATAAAAGATATCAGTTTATTTTTTATGTGAAGTAGTATTGAAGTAGCTTGAAAACTTATCTTCCGTCTATTCGATTATAATTTCATCCTCGTCAGTAATTATTCAAATTTTTCAATTTCATTTCATGAAGCAGCAGCTTGCCATTTTCCTGTTACTGTTTTCTTTTAGTGCCTATTGTCAACAAAATCCTGTTGGAATATTTGACGGCCATGGTGATATTGGGTCCCATGTTAAGCCTGGTTCTGCAACCTTTATACCCGAAACAGGCCAGTATGTTATCTCAGGTGCCGGTTACAATGTATGGGCTGATCACGATGAATTTCAGTTTGTCTGGAAGAAAATGAAGGGGGATTTTATTATTTCTGCAAGGGCTGAGTTTCTGGGGACCTGGGTAAATTACCATAGAAAAGTTGGGGTTATGGTGCGTAAATCGCTGGATGGTAATTCTGCACACGTAAAT
Source organism: Bacteroidota bacterium (assembly GCA_013287475.1). Lineage (GTDB taxonomy): Bacteria > Bacteroidota > Bacteroidia > Chitinophagales > Chitinophagaceae > Puia. The sequence goes on along the minus strand of JABDDT010000008.1, from coordinate 39,772 downwards.
GCGGTGGAGCATGGGGACGGACTCACGTCCCTTCAGTTCCGCAGAACAGCCGGGGCACAGACAGAAGAGATCAAATCGAAATTGACCAAGGCGAATATCATCCAGCTGGAACGTAAGGGAAATCAATACATTATGCGTGCAGCAGTTTATGGGGAACCATTTATTACAGATACCATTTCTAATATTGACCTGGGGGATGAAGTATATGTTGGCCTTTTTGTGGGATCTCATAATTCGGATATTCTTGAAACAGGGGTTTTCAGTAATGTTCGTTTAACTGTTCCTTTTAAAGGTATTGCGGACCAGAACACAGAGATGACATTGGGAAGTAACCTGGAATTACTGGAAATTGCCTCCGGGAAAAGAGACATCATTTATACAGTTCCCTATTCCATTCAGGCTCCAAACTGGATGACAGATGGAGGGAGCCTTATTTTTAATGATTTTAAAGGTCTTATTTATCGTTTTGACCTTGCTTCCAAAACTGTAAGTCCCATCAATACAGGAACTATAAACAAAAATAATAATGATCATGTAATTTCTTTTGATGGCTCCATGCTGGGGCTTAGCAGTAATGTGCAATCGCTTGGTGGTTCAATAATTTATACTGTGCCGGTTGGCGGTGGAACACCTAAACAAATAACCCCTCGTGGTCCTTCTTATTTGCATGGATGGTCACCTGACGGTAATTCTCTTGTATTCTGCGGGGAGAGGAATGGAGAATTTGACGTGTATAAAATTCCGGCTGCAGGTGGAAATGAAATCCGTCTTACGGATACCAAGGGTCTGGATGACGGTCCTGAATATACACCTGACGGAAAATATATTTATTTTAATTCAGTTCGTTCCGGTTCAATGCAGATATGGCGGATGAAACCGGATGGAAAAGATCCTGAACAAGTTACTAACGATGAATTCAACAACTGGTTTGCCCATATATCCCCGGATGGTAAGTGGATCGTTTTTATTTCATTCCTTAAAGAAGAAGTACAGCCAGGCATTCATCCGCCTTACAAAAATGTTTATATACGGCTGATGCCTTTTAGTGGTGGTCCGGCAAAAGTAATTGCTTATTTCTATGGCGGGCAGGGTAGCATCAATACTCCGTCCTGGTCTCCCGATAGTAAACGGATTGCATTTATCAGCAATTCAGTTATACGGTAACTAAATCTTTGAATGACGACTTCTTCAGTATGATGTACTAATGAAGTATCATTTCAAGCTGATTACACTGATTTTGAGAAGCTGATGTGGTATTGAAGTAGTAAAAAATATTGGAAAAGACTTATAGCAGGATAGATTTGGTGAAAGGATTCTGCTTATGAAATTGAAGCTCCTCATCTTTTTCTTTTCATTTTTTTATCTGCCCTGTTTTTCCCAAACTAACAAACTGGGAATTTTTGAAAATCAACAGGACATCGGGTATGTAAAACATGCAGGTTCCTCTGCTTATGACGAAGTTTCCCAGAGTTACACCATTAAAGGTTCTGGCGCCAATATCTGGTTTAATGAAGACCAGTTCCACTACACGTATAAAAAAATCTCAGGAGATTTTATTCTCACTGCAGATTTTGCTTTTACAGGCGACACTACAGGCGCGGTTGGTCATCGGAAAATTGGCTGGATGGTCAGAGAGTCAACGGCCGCTGATGCCGTCAGCATGAACGGCTGTATTCATATCGACGGATTGATCGCCTTGCAGTGGAGGGAAATGAAGGGTGCATTTATGCAGGATCCACAGGGTGAAATTTTCTCTGCCAAAAGAGGCTTGCAAACCATGCAGCTGGAACGCAGAGGAAAAACATTGATCATGAGGATGGCAAATCCGGGAGAACCTTTACAGGTTGTAGGTAAACATGATTTGAATGACCTGAAAGATACAGTGCTGGCCGGATTGTATATCTGCGCCCATGATTCAGATGCCCTTGTATCCGCCCGTGTATGGAATGTCCGTATCGACCATCCGGTAGAAAATCCATATATACCCAATCCCTTATTAGCAAAACCAGCACCCCAGGAAATCATGGGCTCCCGACTCGAAATTGTAGATGCTGTGGATGGAAACCGTAAAGTAATATATGAATCAAAGGGTCGTTTTGAAGCGCCAAACTGGATGCCGGACGGTAAAAAATTATTATTCAATGATCACGGGTCCCTGTATACTATTCCTATAAATGGTGGAGCACCGGAAAAATTAAATACAGGTTCAGCCACAAAAATAAATAATGATCATGGAATATCATTTGATGGAAAAACCCTGGCGATCAGTAATTCGAGAGAAGGTATGCCAGGCGGGGGGTCATCAGTGTATGTGCTTCCACTCACAGGAGGTGAACCCCGCCTGCTTATAGAACAAACTCCATCTTACTGGCATGGCTGGAATCCGAATAATAAAGAAGTTTGTTTCGTTGCGCAACGCGGAAGTAAAATTTATAACCTTTATAAACAGGATATAAACGGAGGGAAGGAAATTCAACTCACGTTTAATACAAAGGGACATGTGGATGGTCCTGAATATTCTCCCGACGGGAAATATATCTATTACAATGCAAATCCTTCCGGTACCATGCAGATCTGGAGAATGAAACCGGATGGATCAGGCAAGGAGCAAATAACATTTGATCAGTATCATAACTGGTTCCCTCATATTTCTCCGGATGGGAAATGGATCGTATTTATTTCTTTTCCTCCGGATATAGATCCCAACTCACATCCTTCATATCAGAGAGTCATGCTGCGCCTGATGCCCTCATCCGGTGGAGCTCCAAGGGTTCTGGCATATTTATTTGGCGGGCAGGGAACGTTAAACGCACCTTCCTGGTCGCCGGACAGTAAACGAATTGCATTTGTAAGTAATTCAGATAAATAATTAAACATGGTACATGGTTAGACTTTTAATAGTTGATATAGCGAAAAAGGATTAAAGGGTATTTAAATTTTGCCGTCGGAGAAAAGTTCTTTTTGATAATAACTAAAATAAAGATTGCTTATGCCAAAGAAAAAAACCGGGCTAAAAAAAATGGGTTGCATGCTGGCTGTGTTACTTCTTCTATCATGCACCATTTTTGCCCAAAAGACCATCACAGGGAAAGTGATTAATAAATCCGATCACCAGCCTATCGCCAATGCAACAGTTATTGTCAGGGGAGCATTGGTAGGTTCTCAAACAGATTCCTCCGGAGTCTTCAGTATTGTAGTTCCGAAAGATAACAGCATACTTGAAATTTCATCTGTCGGATTTGAGAGCGTCGCTATATCAGTTAGCGGTAAGAACAGTCTTGGCGAAATCCAGCTCGCAAGTTCAGCCAGTACTTTAAACGAGGTTGTTGTAACCGGATATACATCCCAGAAAAGAAAAGATATTACAGCGGCAGTATCCGTCGTGAATGTGGCAGATATGAAACAAACACCTTCGGGGAGTACAGAAGCTTTGTTACAGGGACAGGCATCGGGTGTCACTGTTTTTACAACAGGAGCACCAGGCGGCCCTTCAGTAGTTCAGGTCAGGGGTATTACTTCATCGGGTAATTCAGCACCACTTGTACTGGTAGACGGCGTCCCTTCGAGTATGCATGATTTGAATTCTTACGATATTGAATCCATACAAGTATTAAAGGACGCTGGTGGTGCCGCTATTTACGGAGTTCGTGGATCCAATGGTGTTATTGTTATTACAACCAGAAGAGGCGGGGGTAACTTCAGAATTAATTATGATGGATTTGTTGGCAGTCAGCAGCCCTTAAGCAAAAGCTGGAGTCTCGCTTCACCGACGCAGACAGGCACAGCCAAGTGGGCTCAGGCTTTTAACGATGGTCTTACACCATCGGATCCTCAATATGGGAGTGGTCCTACACCAGTCGTTCCATATTATATAACTCCAACAGGTGCACCTCAGGGAGCCCCAAATACAAGCCTGGCTGATTATAATCTCTATAATAACCACATTACACTGGCTGCTCAAAATGGCAATAATTGGTTTAACGATATATTCAAGCCGGCCCTGATCATGGATCATAATGTATCATTAACCGGTGGGAATGGAAAATCCACCTATTTCATGTCATTTAATTATTTGGATCAGCAGGGAACTTTGATAGAAACCAGTTTACAACGTTATTCCGTTAGAGCCAATACAACCTTTAGCCTGATCGATAACCATCTTCGTGTTGGGGAGAATGCTTATATTTTTTATAAAACGAATCCGGGATATCTGAGTGCCCCCGGCGTAAACAGTACGAATTCCATCAATACTGCTTATCAACTTCCTAATATTATTCCGGTATATGATATCGCTGGAAATTATGCCGGTGGTATTTCACAGGGACTGGGAAATGCTTCCAATGCAGTGGCCATCCAGCAACGACAGGCAAACAATATTAATCAGGACTATCAGGTTCTCGGAAATGTCTTTGCAGACGTTGATTTTCTGAATCACTTTACCTTCCATACCAGTGTAGGCGGTACTATAGATAATTATTATTTTAATGGATTCGCCACTACTCCTTATGAAAATGCAGAAAATAATCACGCTGCCAACCTGTATACCGAAACCTATGGCTCAAACTCCAGCCTGGTTTGGACCAATACATTAAAATACAACAACACCCTCGGCAAAAACAATTTTAGTATTCTCGGAGGTACAGAATATATCTACAATACAGGAAGAGGAAGTAATGCAACCAGGGGTAATTATTATATTACAGATTCCAGTAACCTGACAGTCTCACCCAATCTCTGGACACTCAATTTCGGACAGGCTTCCACACAAACAAATAATTCAAGCATTATTGGAGATAATGGCATTGTGACACCTTATCAGCTCGCGATATTTTCTTTGTTTGCCCGTGTGGATTATAATTATGACGGGAAATATCTTCTGAGCGCTACCTTCCGCAGAGATGGATCTTCCGTGTTTGATCCTTCCCAGCGCTACGGGAATTTCCCTTCCATAACAGGAGGATGGAGAATTTCACAGGAATCCTTTATGCAAAATATTGACTGGTTAAATGAACTGAAGATCAGAGGCGGCTGGGGCAAGCTGGGATCTATCAGCAATATCAACCCCACAAATGCATATACTTTATATGGTCAGCAGATAAATCAGTCTTACTACGACCTCAATGGAACCAGCAATACGCCGGTAGCCGGACTTTATGTAAGCCAGTATGGAAATCCGAACACGACATGGGAACAGGATATTCTGACCAATATCGGGTTCGACGCAGCCATCATAAAAAATAAAATTGAATTCAGTTTTGACTGGTACAAAAAACTGATCAGTGGATTACTATTTGTACCTAAGGTTCCCGGAACGAATGGAGGAACACTGGATCCTTTTCTCAATTCCGGAAATGTACAAAATACCGGTATTGATATGTCGCTCACCTATCACGGATATATACATAGAGATATCCGGATAGACATAACCGGTACATTTACTTCATATGATAATAAAGTCGTTAGTCTTCCTGCCGGGACCCTTTATATAGATCAGCCAACCGGTGCGCAGACAATTACTTCAAGAATTCAACCGGGTCAACCACTTGGAGAATTTTTTGGTTACAAAGTGATTGGTTTGTTTCAAAGCTATGCCGATGTGAATAGTTCTCCAAAGCAGCAGGATGCTGCTCCGGGCAGGTTTAAATATGAAGATGTAAATCACGACAAAGTTATCGACAACAACGACAGAACTTTTTTTGGCAATCCAAATCCAACTTTTACAGCCGGCCTGAATATTTCGGCGGCGTACAAAAATTTCGATTTTTATATGTTTTTATATGCATCGGTTGGAAACAAAATTCTGAACCAGGTTAAATTATCGACGGATTTCCCACAGTCATTTGGCAATCAGATAAGTACTAACGTAGCGCTTAATTCAGCCAGACTAATAGGTTCAAATGGTCAGCCAACAAGCATTTTAGATTCCTCTGCACATATCGCTAACCCGGGCACAAATGTTCCCATGCTGGAACAGAGTGCCAATTTCAGTAATTCCGGAGTATTTAATTCTTATACAATGGAAAGTGGTTCATTCCTCCGGTGCAGAAACCTGACGATCGGTTATAGTATTGTTTCCTCTACGCTTAAGCGCCTGCATTTTGATAAGCTGAGGGTGTATGTTCAGGCATTAAATCTTTTTACTATTACAAAATATACAGGGCTTGATCCTGAAGTCAATCCTGGCACCAATACCGTGTTCGGGATAGATTCCGGCGTTTACCCGAATAATCAAAAATCATATAACGTAGGTGTTAGCATGACAATACATTAATTATTTATAAAATCATTTTTATATGAAAAAATTATTTATCTGGATATTGCCTGCTGCTACGGTACTGCTGGCGTTATTATTTTACGCGTGCAGTAAACAATTAAATCTGCAACCGCAGGGATCTCTCATTGCGTCTAATGTAAATAATAATTCGGGCGTCCAGGGATTGTTAATCGGAGCCTACGTGCTTTTATCCGGAGAAAACGTACCCGGACAAAATCTTGGAAATGGAAGTGGGGCCTCAAATTATGTCTATGGCAATGAAGCTGCGGACGATGCTTATAAAGGTTCAACTCCTTCGGATCAGCCAGACGCAATACCTATCATGACCTGGTCATTGGCTCAGGCCGGTACTTCCATGTATCTGGATGAAAAATGGGTTGTTCTTTATACTGGTATCCAAAGGGCAAATGATGTAATTCGCACACTTCGTTTGTCTCCCAGTATTTCAACGGCAGATACGGTTGAGTATGTAGCAGAAGCAAGATTCTTAAGAGGGTTTTATCATTTTGAAGGAAAAAAAATGTGGAACAATTTTCCTTATGTAGATGAAAATATCTCCTATGTAAATGCCAACCTGAGTGTTCCAAATTATGCGAATGGTGCTTATATAAATATCTGGCCTCAGATAGAAGCAGATTTTACATATGCTGTAAATAATTTACCAGGCACACAACCCAATATCGGCAGGGTTAACAAATGGGCTGCCATGGCCTTTCTTGCGAAAACTTATATGTACGAACACAATTATGCAAGTGCAAAAACATTACTGGATCAGATTATCGCCAGCGGTACAACATCAAATGGTACAGCGTATTCACTTGAACCCACCTATCAAAGTAATTTTAACCCTGCTCAGAAAAATGGTTCCGAAAGTGTTTTTGCCTGCCAGACATCCGTAAATGACGGATCAGCAATTGCGACAAACGGAGGTAACGGAGATACCGGCGATGAACTTAATTTTCCATATAATCACGGTCCGGGTTGCTGTGGATTCAATAATCCATCATGGAACCTTGTACAGGCATATAAAACTGATGCAAACGGACTTCCATATTTGGATGGAAGTTTCAACAATGCACCTTTGGTTAGCAGTAGTACCAATCCATGGACCGGCACAGTGGATCCCCGTCTTGACTGGGTCGCAGGCAGACCCGGTGAACCTTATTTTGATTGGGGAATTATTGATACTACATGGATTCGCGACCAGACCAACGATGGAGTTTTTGTTCCGAAGAAAAATAGTTATGCGATGAGCCAGCAGGGCAAATATTCTTCAACTGAAACTGTATTCTGGGGAGCGGCTGAAGTAGATGCGAATAATATAAATCTTTGCAGGTTCGCAGATGTCCTTTTGTGGGATGCGGAATGCGAGGCACAGGTCGGAAGCCTTGACAAGGCTGAATCCTATGTTAATATGGTTCGCCAGAGAGCTGCCAATCCAACTGGGTACGTTTATCTGAACGCCACTTATGACGCCAATAGCAGCACCTATTCTCCGCAAACTACTCCTGGTGATAAATACCTGGTAAATCCATATCCTCCGGGCGCATTTACTACCAAGGGTCAGACTTATGCTTTAAATGCGATCTATATGGAAAGAAGATTGGAACTCGCTATTGAAGGCCAGCGTTTTTTTGACCTCGCAAGATATGATAATGGTACCGGCACCATGGCCACAACACTTAATGCATATGTTGCAGTTGAAAAAACCAGGCATGGATTTTATCTGATCAATAATACAGCTCAGTTTACAAAAGGAGTCAATGAGTATTTTGCGATACCTCAGGTTGAATTAGATGCAGAAAATGCAACAGGAACGAAATTCTTACATCAAAATCCGGGATATCAATAAAAATAAACCGGCCGTTTTATTTTGGCCGGAATGTCGGTTTAGTAGGTAGTCGTTTATGGTTCAACAATGAGAACAGGCCCGTTTTACGGGCCTTTCTCAATTAAACGATATACTTATGTGCAGTCTTTTTTTCTTTCCTCTGGTTATTTTCAATGGAGGTGCTTCTTTTACCAGACGAATGATTTCTGCATCATGGGCCAGCGATATGGATTTTTCTATTTTGAAGGATGACAATTTACTTTTATTATTGACTACAAATGAAATGACTTCATCACCCCTCAAAATGGAATCAGCCGTAAGAATTTTTTTATTGGAATCAATATAATTTCTGAATGCAACCCATCCTGATACATCTGCAAAATTTTGAGTATCCGGTTTAGTAGTCGAAGAAGATATATCCTTCTTTTTTGCAGTTCCATATCCTACGATTGTAACTTCATTTAATGCGGTAGAGGCGGGCGTCATGCTGGCAAAACCTTCACTTTTATATTCTTTCCTCTTCTTCGGAGATTCTGTGGTGATCGGGTCTGTAGCTTTATTTTTTGAATTTGAAGGAATTGCCGCAATTGATAAAGCAACTGTATCTGATGATTTGGAGGAATAATCTGCCGGACGTTCAACTGGTTTGACAATCGAAGAATCCGGAGCTTTATCATAATTAAAGGGTAATAATTTTTTCTTTCGTATTTTTTTTTCTGTAATTACCTGCTGATTTAAAGTCATGTCTGATTTATCCGAATCAGAATTTACAGCAGGCGTTGTTGAAGGCGTTTTTACCATACCGCTGTCGCTCCCGGGAGATTTTGCAATTTCAGTTTTGCGGGTCTTTCTATTAATATAAGTCAGTGTGAGTACTGCTATTCCCAAAATAAATAATATGGAGGCAGCAATTCTCCATTTTGAAAATAAGAGGACCATGGCCGATGTACGATTCTTCTCCCTGATTCGTTCCGTAAGTCTTTTTTGAAGCTCTTCGACACCGGATTCAAAAGAAACCTTGTGATTCCGGCTTTCTCTGATTCCTTCGATTGCATCCGACAGGAATGGATCTTCGAGTGCAGCTTTTTCCAATGCCTGCATTTCCTGCTCTGTGAGTTGCCCGTCCAGGTATTTACGGATATCTTCCGCCGAATATTTAATATTGTTTTTTTCCACTTTCATTCTTTGATCAGTCGGATATTATATCTTTTTCCATACAGATTTTTAAATTCCTCCTGGCATTTTGAATCAGACTGCGTACTTTATTCCAATCTGAATCAGTAATTACTGCAATTTCCTTATAACATTTTTCCTGTAAATAAAAAAGCTGGACGGTCTGCTTTTGATCGGGAGAAAGGTTATCTATACATTTTGACAGTTGATTCAATTGTTCTTCTTTTTCAAATACTCCATTAAGATGCAGAGTTTCTGTCAATTGCATAATATCCTCATCATGTACTATATGCATTTGCTTTTGCGAACGCAATTGCATTAAACAAAAGTTTTTAGCAACCATATAGAGCCACCCTTTAAAATGATCGACTTCGTGTTTTAATAATTTGGGTACCAGTTCCTCAAAAACGGCCATTACGGCATCTTTCGCAGCTTCCTGATCTTTCAGATATTTAAGGCAAACTGCATATATGAGGTCCATATAGCGCTGATATAGTTCTGCGAGTACCCGGATATCGCCATCCTGTTTATAGAGTTGAACCAGCTCCTGATCCGTCGCCGTTGAATTTTTTTGGTTTCTTAAAAAGAACAATGTTTAAACTGCTTTAAATAAGTGTCAGGTTATGGGGAAATAATAAATCCGGGATAAGAATTATCTCCCGGATTTAATAATAATATAAAATAACGATATAATTATTGCAATTTAAAAACTACCCCAACCTGGAAGTTGGTGATATCAAATCCTGCTTCTGCGTTAAATCCAAATGTTGGCGAAATAAAATAAGAACCTCCTACGAAAGCTCCTATAGCCGGAATTACCTGGTCGCTGCTTGAAGTGTTGTTATTATAATTGGTATAATGATGAAAACCGATGCCTGCAGAAAAACCACCATAGGTATCCAGGCCAGGAACATCCCAGCCATAATGCCAAGCAGCCCGGCCGGCAATTACAAATGTGTTGGAATAATAAGATGTGCCGGCATAGCCCTGGTTTGAAAATGATCCGCCCAATTCGGGTCCAAGGGTGATAACGCCTGGCCCGGCCTGCCAGAGGCCGAATTCTGCACTCGCCTTGAAACCGACGCCTGTACCGTACCCTTCTCCTTTATAATCCGCGCCGACTCCGACGCCCAGGTTTAGAAAAATGCTTCCTACCTGCATAGGCGTTACATCACCTTTTGTTCCTGAACTATGGGTGGTTTGGGAAAAACTTTTCTGTGTGAAAAAGGAACTAACCAATAAAATAAATGGGACGATAACTTTCTTCATTTTGATAAATTTTGCGAGGCTGAATAAATAGGGTGGTTTACAAAAATAAAAAAGGGCCAGGATAGAAATCCAGCCCATTTTAAAATCCAATATCCTATGAAAAACCATAATAATATTTGCAAGTCATATACCAAATTCAATTCTTTTTTTACGTTTTAAAAAGACTAACCATTTAAACAGTAAGAATCAGCAACTTATACTAGCAAAAATAAAAACTTTATTCCAACACAAACCTAAAGAAATCAAAAAATATGCCCTTGTCATCTTATTTGGGGAATTTTAATCCCAATCTGTCCAATAACGAAAAATCCATATGGCATGATTTTTTTGGTTTAACTTGGTCATCCACTTTAAATTTTAAGCAATGGATACAAAAATAGACGAGAAAGCGAAAGAGCAGCTATTTGAAAACGATAATTTATCCGGTGAAAATAAAGGTCCTCTTCTTCCTAATCAAAAGGGAAGATATCTTACCGCTTCATCATTGGAAGGTGACAAAGTGGTGAATCCCGGAGGTGAGCATTTGGGAGAAATGAAGGAGGTCATGCTGGATATGGAATCTGGCAGGATTGATTATTACGTGATCGAATTCGGCGGATTTCTTGGTTTGGGAGTAAAATATTTCGCCATTCCTTTTCGGCTGCTAAAACTGGATGCACCCAATAAACGGTTTGTTTTTGAACAGGCGAAAGAAATTCTTGAAAAAGCGCCCGGATTCGATATGGATCACTGGCCGGATACCAATCTGCATTTTGATGATGTTCATAGTTATTGGAGATTTATATAAATTATATGTGGGAAGAAAAAGAAAATACTCTTTATAAAAAGTTCAAATTTCAAAACTTCTCCGAAGCTTTTGCGTTCATGACCCGAATTGCATTGGAAGCAGAAAAAATGGATCATCATCCGAAATGGACCAATGTTTATAATGAAGTGGAGGTCTGGTTAAACACCCATGATGCCGGCGATATTGTAACGGAGAAAGACCGGAAACTGGCGAAAAAGATAGACGCTATTAAAGCTTAAAGCTTAAAGCTTAAAGCCTAAAGCAAAACGCTTAACGCTTAACGCTTAACGCGTAACGCTTAACGCCAAGCACAGTGCTACAGGACTAATACCTAGTTTTATGTAGATTAAATACATTTTAATTTTTTGCGTTAAGCTTTAAGCGTTAAGCTTTAAGCGTTACGCTTTCTGAACTTTCAGCACTTCAAGCAATCCGTTTTTAATATTGAATTCAATAATGCGAACTTTGCCTTTGTACCCGTTATATAAAACGGTAGGCACTTCTATCCATACACTACGGTTTGTTTTACCATTTAATGTGCAGGTCGCAATCATCTGAACTTTGTCTTCCGTTGTTTTGCGTTGTTTAAATACTGCTTCTACGTCAGTATAAACGGGTATGTCGGGATTTTCTTCCATTTTATCGGTTTAGCTCATTTCAAAATTGCACTATTATTTATCTTCTTAAATAAACTAAAATTCTCATCCTTCAGGATTACGCCCACGCTTTATGCTTTGCTCCTAAATTTATTCACTCAAAATTCTTTCCAATTCATCTATCACTGCTTTCACAAGAGACGGCTCAGGTTTTTGATTATTATTTGAAAACGGATCTGACTCCATGGCCCTGAAATTTCCCTCATCATCTTTTTCCAGGATCATTTCAGTATTATCAATTGTACAAAGAAACTGGTATTTGAATCTGCTTATCCGAAGCGTACAGTCAACCTGCTGCAGAACGCCCTTATATAAAAAACTTAAGGTAAAACTTTCAGACATCACACAAAGTTAATCATTTGAATTACTGCCGGGAGGCACTAAGGGTAAACCCTTAATTATATTGATAACAATGAATTATGAATTTTATTTTATTATATTTAATATTGAACAATATTTTTTAACCTGAGATATCTGATTTTTTTTAACCTTAAAACACTTTCGTATGATTTGGTTCCTAGCCGTATTAAAAAAATATGCAATTTTCGAAGGGCGTGCCAGAAGAAAAGAATATTGGTATTTTGTTTTATTCTCATCCCTTTTAACATTCCTTTTTGCATTTATAAGCGCTTACTTTAATAATTTAAGTCTTTATTATATTTATGTTCTCTCTATTATTATTCCAAGTATTTCCGTTGGCGTTCGCAGAATGCATGACGTAAACAAAAGTGGCTGGTATATTCTAATTCCAATTTATAACCTGATTCTTTATTGTACGCCAGGTACCGAAGGTCCGAATCAGTATGGCTCCGATCCTAAAAGACCGGAATTTGAGGAGTTTCTAAACAGTTAAGGTCGGACGTCCGCCCGGTTTTCTCAGGCGTATATACGAATTTCTTCGCCCGGTTTTTTCAGGCGTATATACGAATTTCAAAGACGGAAGAGGATTTGTGTATATTTCAATATAAGTTGAACTTTATATTGGATTATACGTTTTGAATGATTACTCCATCAAACAATATAAAAAATGAAAACAAGCATCGGTATATCAGACGCAAACAGAAAAACGGTTGCAGAACAATTGAGTAAGATTCTGGCGGATGAATTTGTTCTGTATGCAAAAACATTGAATGCACACTGGAACCTGGAAGGACCGGATTTTCATTCTGTCCATTTGTATTTTGAAGAATTGTATGAACAATCTGAAGAATTCTCAGATTCTGTAGCTGAGCGTATCCGCCAGTTGGGTCATTATGCTCCTGCTTCATTAAAAAATTTTCTCGCTCTCACTCACCTCACAGAAGAATTAACCGGAGGCACCGGTAGTCAGAATCTGATTAAGAATCTTCTGGCTGATCATGAAACGATCATTGAATTTATTCGTGGAAATATCAAAGAATTTGACGAAGCACATAAAGATGCAGGCACCGCTGATTTTATTACAGGCCTCATGGAAAAACACGAAAAAACCGCCTGGATGCTACGGGCACATCTTAAATAAGCCTTTTAAAGCTGAAAGCTTAAGGCCTAAAGCCTAAAACTTCTTTTTAGAACTCTGAATAAAAAATTATTTGCTAATCCTAATAGGTTTTAAGCTTTAAGCTTTAGGCTTTAAGCTTTAAGCTTAAAAAGGCTTTAAGCTTTTGGCTTAAAAAGGCTTTAAGCTTTAAGCTTAAAAAGGCTTTAAGCTTAAAAAGGCTCCCCCATTTTTAATTTTCTACCAGATAAATAGACTATTTTTTAAATTCTATCCCCCTCCCGACGGCATTTTGAGCCAATTCCTTTTTTCATTACGGTTAGTTTCTAATTTTAATAAACGTTCAATTCGATGTTTGATGAGTACTAATCCTAACAATAGCCAGTATCGGAGAATTATCATCCGTCGCGCCAATGAATATGTATTATTCAAAACAGATGATATAGCGTATTTTTTCCTGGAGAATAAAACCTGCTTTATGGTTGACCGTATTCAGGGAATTAAGTATTTAATCCCAAAAACTTTGAGGGAGCTTTCGATTTCTCTCGATCCGGCAGATTTTTACAGGATTAATAAAAAATATCTGGTCCATATTGAATCCCTTCGAAAATTTAAATTATGTGTTGCAGGCAGAATTGAAGTAGAACTTTATCCTGCACCAAAAGAGAAGGTTTTTATCAATCAGGTTAGAATGCAGGATTTTAAAAAATGGGTTACGAGGGGCAGTAATGAACAGGAAACACCTTTATTCGAAGATATCTTGGAGTCCCAGTCCGGGTACTCTGACTACTAGTTTTATTTTCTCATGTGACCGCGGGTGGTTTCCACCACCTGCTTTTTTTAAATAAGTTTATTTTCTTTGGCAGTACGGATAGCATCCGCTTTGGAATGAACATTTAATTTCGCATAGATGTTTTTAATGTGACTTTTAACTGTTTCATTATCTATAAATAACTCGTCAGCAATGACCCGCCGGTTTTTCCCTTTTGCAATTTCTTCCAGGATCTGTGTTTCCCTTCTTGAAAGCGGTGAATGAGAGTTTCTTTGAAAGGAACGAATTACCAGCTGTGCCACATTAGCACTCATGGAAGCGCCTCCCTGCATTATTTCCCTGATAGATTCCATGATTTTTACAGCAGAACTATTTTTGGTCAGATACCCGGAAGCACCGTTGGCCAAAGCCCGGAATATGATCTCTTCCGTATCATGAACAGTACATATTAATATGAGTACCTGGGGTAATATGGATTTTATTTTAGGTATGGCTTCTATACCTGATATTCCGGGTAAACCCACATCCAGCATAACCAGGTCGGGATTATCTTCATGGAGTTTTTTAATTGCCTGTTCCGCCGTTGAATAGGTATTAATAACCTGATATCCCTGTTTTTCACCAATTAAAAAACGGTAGCCTTCACGGATGACTTTATCATCTTCAACAATAACTATTCTGACGCTTTGTTCATCCATGATATTTTAATATTTTATAAATTTCTATGATTTTCGGCAGAAGAACCTCCCCCATTATGGGGGATTTATACTGAACAAATAAGGTTATAAAGTTACTTTATCTTTAAGATTATGGAGCTTGCACCACAATAGAATAAAATAATGACTGATTCTATATCCGGACATAAATTTATCCAATTCTTTAAGCGGGTATTTATTGCCTCCTTGTTTTTCCCTTCATTATTACAGGCACAAAAATTCCATTTTCAGAATTATAATGTGCAACAGGGTCTGATCCAATCCCAGGTAAGCGCTATAACACAGGATCATTATGATAATCTTTGGTTCTGCACGCTCGGCGGAATATCCAGGTTTGATGGGAAAGTCTTTACAAATTACAGTGAGACGGAAGGCCTGATAAGTAATTACGCAAATACGATCATGGCAGATCATGATTCGAATATCTGGATAGGAACGGGGTACGGTATTTCGAAGTTTAACGGAGCGGCATTCAAAAATTTTCAGTTTACTGATTCGATGGAAGGTAATGCAGTCCGTTCCATTCAGGAAGATGCATTGCAAAGAATCTGGGTGCTTGCGGGTGGAAAATTATATCAAATGGAACAGGGTGAAAAGCCAACCCGGGTTCCTGTTACAGGTTTGAATGAAAGACTTACAACGATCCAGGTGGATAAGCAGGGATTGTTATGGGCCATCGTTTTAAATAAAGGGATTTTCAGATTGGAAAGCGAAGGCTGGAAATTGATTGTCCCCCTGACCGAATTCGATGATAACGGAGTTTTTCTAAAAATTGTTTTTGCTGCAAATGATTCAGGCAGGCTTTTCCTATTGTCATATAAAGAGATATTTTCTGTGGATCAGGGTGTAATCAGCTCGTTGATAAAAGCAGATAAACAGGAGAAGTTCACTAATTTATACCAGGATAAATCAGACAATCTTTGGATAACGTCAACACAGGGTCTGTTTCAATATTCTGATTCAGGACTGGTGCCGTTTAATAACGCTAACGGTTATGCAGGAAGTAATACTATGGTCATATTTCAGGATCGGGAGGACAATCTATGGTTTGGAACAAACGGTACCGGTGTTTTCAGATATTCATACCAGCAGTTTCTGATATTCGATCAATTTACTGCTGAACGTAACCTGAATGTAATGCCAATGCTCGAAAATGATAACAAGATTTTTATTGGAACGGAAGGAGCGGGATTATTTGAATATGATGGAAAAAATATTAATCCTGTAAAAGGCCTCTCTGATGAACCGGGCGACAAGAATATTATAGGATTGTATAAAGCAGACGACAAAGGAATCTATGTTCTTGCCAGCAGCGGTTTATTTGTAAAATATTATAACGGCAAGTCGACTAAAATAAATTTAGGTGCTATTAAAGGATGTATTTATGCCGTGGTACCGGATGGCAGAGGAGGATTCTGGGTTAATTCCTGCTGGGGCTTTTTTAATGTTTCATCTCTCGGAATAACAACTCAGGTACTTGAATCATATTCAGTCAGAAGCTTACTGGTTTCAAGAGACACTTTACTGGTTACGACCGACAAAGGTCTTTACCTGATTGGAAATGATTTTAAATACAGGAAGTTGAATGATTCCCTTCTGAACAGGGCGAATTATATGGCGCTCGCAACGCTGGGGAAATATTATCTGCTGGCCACTTCTAATAAAGGATTCATTCTTTACAATAGTCTTACGGGAAAATTCAGGCAGATCACAACAAAAGACGGATTGAATTCCGATTTTATATATAGTGAAGTTACCGATCATAAAAATCAGATATGGCTGGGAACGGGAAGAGGAGTAAACAAAATAGTTTTCGATACAACCACCGAGGCCTTGCAGATCTCAAGTCTTTCCATTCAGGGTGATATCTCCTCAGCAGAATGTAACCATGGAGCCGCTGTTTATGACAGTAAAAATAATTTATGGTTCGGTACTGTTTCCGGGGTGTTAAAATTTCTTCCTGATTCAGGAAGAAAACAAAATTATTTACCGCCCCTGGTTCTTCAGCAGGTGCAGGTATTTTCAAAAGATATTCCATCGGACAGATATAGTGGCCTGGTAAATAACTGGTATGCCATACCAAAAAACCTTACTCTTGAACATAATGAAAATCATCTGACTTTTTCATTCAGGTGTCCGAGTTATCTGCATGGCGAATCCATACTGTATCAATATCAGTTGGAAGGGATGGAAAAAATTTATTCGGCGCTTTCGCCAAATCATTTTGTAGTTTATCCAGCCTTGCCTCCGGGCCATTATACTTTCAGGGCCAGGGCATTTTTAGAAGGTGTCGGATTTTCGAAGAACAATGTTGAATTTAATTTTGATATTAAAGCCGCTTTTTACCAGACCATTTATTTTAAAATTTTGCTGATCATCCTGGTAATGGGTATTATTTTATGGATACAATGGTTCCGAATGAGGATGCGTGTAAAACAGATGAATCATATCGAAGAAATTAAGCGGGAAGAAAATATTAAAGTCAGACAAACCGCTTCCGAAGATTTTCACGATGAAGTGGGGAATAGCCTTACGAGAATTCAGGTTTTGACAGATGTGCTGCATACTAAACTGGGAAGCGGGCATGAAGAGGAGAAAAGAATCATTGGTCAGATAAAAGACAATGTGAGTGGTTTATACCAGGGCACACGGGATATTCTCTGGGCTTTGAATCCCGAAAGTGATATAATAAAAGAGATAGGCCACAGGCTTGAAAGTTCTGGCATCGACCTGTTCCAGGACACGGGAATTTGTTTTACGTATGAAAATTTACTAGGAGCATCCGATGAACTAAAACTTCCCGGAAATTATAACAGGAATATCATGATGATTTTTAAAGAAGCCATGAGTAATTCCCTGAAACATGCACAGGCCCATCATGTAAAATTAGTTATTAAAAAATCCGGTCTTCATGAAATTCAGATTGAACTGGTCGATGATGGCTTGGGATTTAATCACCTGTTCATAAAAAAAGGACATGGATTTCAAAACATGCTCAAAAGAGCAAAACGCATAAAGGCGATTTTTACCATCAACAGTAAGCCTGGTGAAGGTGCCCGATATGACCTGAGAATTCCTATTTCTCCTGTTTGATATATGATTTAATTGGCGTTTTCACCTGATTCTGCTATTCAAAACCTGTATAAAAGGCTAATTTTGAAGAAATCATGCCTTTATTCCAAAAAAAATGTACCAATAAACCACCGAACTAAACTATTGTGGTATCTTGTCGCCTATTAAATTGTATTGGAATGAAAATCTTTGTAGCCGGTCTGCCTTTCGCCGTTAGTGATCAAGAATTGCAAGAATTGTTTGAACCATACGGTTCCGTTGGTTCAGCAAAAGTTATTTTAGACAGAGAAACCCATAAGAGTCGTGGGTTCGGGTTTGTTGAATTTTCAAGTAATGAAGAAGCGGAGAAAGCCATTAAGGCCCTCGACGGCACAAGCCTGGAAGGAAGAACGCTTACTGTAAAAGTTGCTGAAGATAAAAATCCCGGCGGCGGTGGATCCCGTGGTGGTGGATCAAGCCGTGGCGGTGGTGGAGGATATAACCGTGACCGTAATCGTTACTAAGCAAATACTTAGTCCGGTTTAGGCATAACGTTCAACGCCTTTTGGTGGATGATATATAGTATAGGAAGATGGTTAATATCTTTTAACTTTATTCTATTGCTGTAAATCATCCACCTTTTTTTGCCCGAACAACCCCAACTGAAACTGTAGGAGTATAAGAGTATAGGAGTATAAGAGTGTTTTGAATATTCTATAAATTTTAATTTACTTTCTAAATATATTTCTCTCCTTTACTCTTATACTCCTATACTCTTATACTCTTATACTTTATTGTAAATTTGCCATTCAATAATGGCCGTAATTCAAAAGCCAGGCTGGAAAGAACGGCTCAGCGCCCTTCGGAACCTTCCTGCATTTTTCAAACTCGTCTGGGCTTCAAGTCCCTGGATGACCGGGCTGAATGCCGGTCTCCGGTTGTTACGCTCCGCTATTCCGGTTTCCTTTCTGTATATCGGGAAACTGATCATCGATGAAGTGATATTTCTGAATCGTCACCCAGGCCACGCTTCTACCCATCACTTATGGACGTTGATTGGCTTTGAATTTTTACTGGCGCTTGTCAACGACGGTTTGGGCCGCAGTATTTCATTACTGGATACTTTACTTGGCGATCTTTTTGGGAAACTAAGTTCAGTTCGCATTATGAAACATGCGGCCATACTGGATCTGGAACAGTTTGAGGATCCCGTATTTTATGATAAACTGGAAAGGGCGAGACAACAAACAACGGGCAGGACCATTTTATTATCACAGGTGCTTAGCCAGGTACAGGATCTGATTACCATGGGTTTCCTGGCTGCGGGCCTCATCCTGTTCAATCCCTGGCTGATTGCATTATTATTTATAACGATCATTCCATCTTTTATTGGTGAATCATATTTCAATGATCAGACTTACGCATTGAATCGGAGGCAAACACCGGAGAGGAGAGAACTGGATTATCTCCGATATCTTGGAGCTAGTGATGAAACAGCTAAAGAAGTAAAAATCTTTGATCTTTCAGGATTCATCATTGGAAAGTTTGAAGCACTGGCAAATAAATTTTATCTCAGTAACCGCAGGATTTCGATTAACAGATCTTTGTGGGGATCCGGTTTTACATTATTAGGTAGCCTGGGATATTACGGTGCTTACATTTATATAATTCTGGAAACCATTTCCGGGAAGATCAGTATCGGCCAGCTTACTTTTCTGGCAGGTACTTTCCGACAGCTCAAGACCCTGATGGAATCGATCCTGACAAGATTTACAGCTGTTTCACAGGGAGCTATTTATCTCAGTGATTTTTTTGAATTCTTTGAGATTCAGCCGGGGATTACCACAAATTCAAATCCGCTTCCTTTTCCAAATCCCATCCGCTCAGGATTCGAATTCCAGGATGTGGGATTTCGCTACCAGCATGCTGAGAACTGGGCATCGAGACATTTAAATTTTACATTAAAGGCAGGAGAAAAAATTGCACTCGTGGGTGAAAACGGCGCGGGGAAAACCACACTCGTCAAATTACTGGCTCGACTCTATGACCCAGCCGAAGGCAGAATTTTATTGGATGGTCACGATTTGCGGTTATACGATATCGTTAGCCTGAGACAAAACATCGGGATCATATTCCAGGACTATCTGCGTTACCAGATGCGTGTTTCGGATAATATAGCCGTCGGTAATATTATTCAAAAGGAAAATACACCTTTGATCATTTCTGCAGCAGAACAAAGCCTGGCAGCAGGACTGGTCAACCGTTTACCGGCAGGATATGATCAGATGCTTGGAAAGAGGTTTGAAGAAGGTGTTGAATTATCAGGCGGAGAATGGCAGAAAGTGGCCCTGGCAAGAGCCTATATGAGGCAGGCGCAGGTATTGATTTTGGATGAACCGACTTCTGCACTCGATGCCCGTGCTGAATATGAAGTATTCCAGCGCTTTGCCGCGCTCACCCAGGGAAAAACAGCAGTGTTGATTTCTCACAGGTTTTCAACAGTGAGGATGGCTGACCGGATCCTGGTACTGCAACAGGGCGAATTGATTGAAAGCGGGTCACACCAGGAATTAATTGATATGAAAGGAAAATATGCAGAATTATTTGCATTGCAGGCAAAGGGATATCAATAATATGGGAGTAAAATATAAAATATGTCCGCGGTGTAAAAAGGAATTCAGCTGCAACGCAGAAAATGTTTCAGCCTGTGATTGCTCGCAGGTGACTCTGAGCAATGAAACGAAATCTTATCTGACAAAAACATTTTATAATTGCCTTTGTAATAACTGTCTTTTGGAAATGAATCAGCTCATTGCCAAAGAAAAGGATTATCCTTTTCCTGGTCCGGGAGGCGATTTAATTGAAGGCATTCATTATTATAAGGAAGAAGAATACCGCGTATTTACGGAACTGTATCTTTTGTCACGCGGATTTTGTTGCAGAAGCGGATGCCGGCACTGTCCTTATGGATTTAAAAAGAGATGGGCAGAATAAATCAACTATGAGCAGCTTTGGCTACTTTCATTAATTACTGTATCGAAATGGGAAATACTCAATTTGCAATAATGAGATTTTTAAAGGGACGAAATTCAAAATTCATTTACCTGAAAAAATCTTTTGGAAATAAGGCCTTTAAATTGCTGGATGTGGGTGTGGGTAACCATTCTGCATCCAAGACGGTTTCTTTGTTTCCTGCGTGTGAATATTATGGTGTTGATTTAAATAAAGAATATAATAATAATGATGAGGATTTTAAGGTAATGAAATGTTTTTATGAAATGGATCTTACAAAATTAGATTTCCACCTGATTCCTGATGATTATTTTGATGGTATTTGGATTGCACATGTAATAGAACATCTGCATAATGGAGATAAAGTAATTGAAAATCTTATAGGAAAACTGAAGACAGGCGGTTATATGTACATTGAATATCCCGGAATAAAAAGTACAAAATTGCCATCCATGTATGGCACATTAAATTTTTATGACGATCATTCGCACGTAAGGATCTATTCTGTAAAGGAATTAACTGAACTTTTTGAAAGAAATAGTTGTAAAGTAATAGCAGGCGGTATAAGAAGAAATGTGTATTTTATTTTAATTTCTCCTTTAAGAATACTTGGCCATTGGATTCGGGGTAAAAAATTAATAGGCAACATTTTTTGGGATCTATTAGGTTTTGCAGAATTTATGTATGTTCGTAAATAGTAGGTTTTCCATTTAAAATAGTTTAATTTTTCCAGAGATTTTTTGCAGGCATTCATCAGATGAATTTGATTAAAATCAATTTTTCAGTATTAACACAATTATTATAAGAAATCCCTAAGGGTAAACCCTTAGTACTACTCAATTTCATTAGGTTTGATATTTTATTTCTTTATATTTAAGCTATAACGAATCTAAAACTTTCTTAGACCCTTAAAAAATTCCAAAATGCGAATCATTAGTGCTTTACTAAGTTCATTTCTCGCTCTGTTTATTCTTATTTCAATAAGCATTTCCCAAGCATCTTGCAGTAAGACAGTCACCGAACATGATACCACTATTAAAACCATTCACGACACTACTGTAAAAATAGTAAATGACACAACGGTCGACACGCTTTTTAATCTTAATTATGGTCTGGTCGCATATTATAATTTTAACGGCGGTAATTTGAATGATAGCAGCGGGAAAGGCAATAATATTATATTCAATAACGCAGTCGTAACAAGCGATCGTTTTGGTCGGGCCGGCAATGCGTATCAATTTTCTGGTGGGGCATATATGCGGATACCCAATAGTGTGTCACTGAGCCCTTCCCAAATTACTTTGATGGCAATAGTCAAGTTCAATGGGTTTTATACTGGCTATGCGTGGGGAAATGAGATTTTGATGAAAGGCCCTGCTGATCAGGCTTCAGGTGTATATGGCCTTAGAGTGCACCCGATTTCGTACGATTATACAACACAATTGGACACATCAAAAGAAATATTTGGAGGGTTTTATGGTGATGGAGCAAATGCGGGCATTTTAGACTCATCTTTTACATCTATACGCAGTGGTGATTGGAATACGGTAATTTATACCTACGATGGTTTTGTGAGTAAATTATATATCAATGGGACATTGAGATCAACAAGAACATCTCCATTTGGATTTAATGTAAACTTAAATGATTTATATATTGGTAAAACGGAGAATACTACTTACCCATATAACTTTACAGGGTCAATCGATGAAATCAGGATTTACAGCAGGGCATTATCGCCTTTCCTTATCGGCAAGTTGAGTGCATTGACTGAGTAAAAATAGATTGCTTAGTTATTTTCTGTTTATATTATACCACATTCTTCGGCGGAAGAGCGAATGCCACAGCATTGTGTTCGAAATGATTTTTATGGGATCCGTCGCAGAATGGTTTATTTTGGGAAAGCCCACAGCGGCAAACGGAAATTACATCCCTTCCTCCCAAATCATACCGGGCGCCGGTTTTATCTACTATTTCAAAATCCCCTTCAATTTTCAATGAACCGTTGTCTTTTACCGTAATGATTGTGGCTGCCATTTATTTTCTGATTTATGGCTGAAATTAATCATTTGAACCCACTTATCCTTGCATGTTTTATCTTTAAACCTGAAATGAATGCTATATAAAAATAAGTCCGATTATTTCTTAGAAACTAACCAAGCATTTATATGAAACATTTGAAAAAACATCTCCGTTCTATTTCTATAATTTCAATATTCATCAGTTTCTCATGTATGCCGGCTAAAAAAACAAAAGTTGTCTTTTTCGGAGATTCAATCACGGAGGCTGCAGTGAATCCCCACGGATTCATTACGATCGACGATAGCCTGCTCAATCCCAAAGGTTCTTCAAATTACGATTTGATAGGAGCCGGTATCAGCGGTAATAAAGTATATGATCTTTACTTCAGAATGGATGAAGACGTTATGAGTAAATCTCCGGATATCGTGGTCATCTGGGTAGGAGTGAATGATGTCTGGCATAAAAAAATGGGAACAGGAACCGATGCTGATAAGTTTGAAAGTTTTTATCTGGCCATGGTCAAAAAGTTTAAAGCCGCCAATATTAAATTGATCGTTTGTACACCTGCGGCTATCGGTGAAAAATATGATAATTCGAATGAACAGGATGGTGATTTAAATAAGTACTCAAACATAATCAGGAAAATAGCAACAGATCAGCAACTGACACTTGTGGACCTGCGATCAGAATATGAATCCTACGAAAAAAATAACAACCCGAATAACCTGGATAAGGGCATATTAACAGTTGATGGTGTTCACCTGAATGATGCGGGGAATTTATTCGTGGCAAAACTCATGGCCGAAGGAATAAGAAAAATGACTCAGGGAGTCCAGTAGTTTCCCGTTATTATAAGCATGGAAAGCATTTTAATGCTGTTATCATAGTAATCAAAATCTTCAAATTTAAACCCTGTCATATAATCCCAAATATTGTTTAACCATTGCTGGTTTGATGAATCTATCATGGCAGCAACGGCAAAAGGACCGATAAAACTCGGGGCTTCAAAATTTCTTGATTTTATATCATTCCCGGCGAGTGTATATCCGGCAGAAATATTATCCGGGTTTCCTGTACTTGTTTCCCTGATCCACTGGTTAATTCTGCGGATCATTTCGTAAGAACGATTGTCGCCCGTGAGAAGATAATCCGTCGCAATCCTCAAAGGAACGCGACAGGCATTATAATTATAACATCCATCATACTTCGACTCCAGATACCGGGGATTTGCCGGTTTTGCATTGCTGTTAATTCCAATTATAAAGTCAGGTACGAGTCCTGCATCCTGGCTGAAAGTATTTTGTAAATGGGAAAATAATGCATAATTCTTATCAATCACTTTTTTCCATTTTTGGTCGCCTGTTGCATACTCAAATGACTTACAATGCAGAGGCATAAAATCTGAAGAACGCATATCAAAATAATCCTTACTATCTGATTCGACTGCATCACTAAGCAGTATACTATAGGTGTCCTGATTGATCTCCTTTTTCATAATGTCCCGTATCATTTTTCTGGCCGAATCAGAATAGTTGAATTCGCCTTGGGATCCCCACTGTTTATCAGCGAGCAGCAGGGCAAATGCAATATCCATATCTCCATCTGTTGCTGATGTTGTATCCTTATTTTTGTTATCAGCCAGTTGGGACCAGGCCATGAGTGTTGATGCAGGATTACTTGGATGGGCAATTACATAATTGAAGAGTTGATTGAATATTTTCTGAGCATCCGGATCAGCGCCTGCCATCAGTGTAACGATAATCATTCCATATCCCTGACCTTCGGATACGCTTTGCAGTATGGATCCCTCTTCTTCAAAAAATACATATGCCTGGTTGGCTTCTGAAATCTGATGGATATATTGCTTTTTCCATTTTATATAAAAATCCAGAACCTGATTGTCCAATTTTTCCTGGCTGAGATGATTTGGTTTGATGGTTCCTTTATGATAGGCATTGTGTTGGGGGAAGGGATACCGGATCATCTGAGGGTAACATTTATTTAACAGAAAGGTAAGGATGAATATTGCAAATATATTTCTGCTCATATCTGTATAACGTTTTCCCGCGCGGACTGTTGCCGTCATTTCAATTATCTTTGCAGCATGCATTATGTATCTGCCGAAGGTCTTGGGAAGTCTTATGGAATCAAACCACTTTTCGATAATATCAGTTTTAATATTGAGTCCGGTGATAAAATAGCCCTGATAGCCAAAAATGGTACCGGAAAGACCACCTTACTTAAGATCCTTGCAGGAAAAGAAAAAGCTGAAGCGGGTAAACTATGGATTTCAAAAGATATTAATGTCGTTTTTTTCGAGCAGGACCCTCAGTTCCAGGAGGAACTTTCAATACTTGATAATATTTTCCATCATCCCAATCCGGTAACAACGGCAATAAAATTATTTGAAGCCGCCAGTGAAACCGAAGATACAGATGCCCTGATGGAAAGTATTGAACAGATGGACCATCTGGGCGCCTGGGATTTTGATGTTAAAGTAAAACAGATTTTCAGCCGCCTCAATATCGATCATCTGATTCAGCCGGTAAAGTCTCTTAGTGGCGGACAAAGAAAAAGGGTAGCCCTTGCACGAACGTTGGTCGATATCACATTCGGAAGCCGTGAAGCACTTCTTATTATGGATGAACCCACCAATCACCTCGATATTGAGATGGTGGAATGGCTGGAAAATTATCTGAACCAGCAGAACATAACCCTTCTTGTTGTTTCACATGACCGTTATTTCCTGGATAATGTATGTAATGAAATCTGGGAGATGGATCGGAGCGAGTTATTTACATATAAGGGAGATTATGAAAACTACCTGGAAAAAAAGTCTGCCCGTATTGAATCTGATCTGGCAAGTATTGATAAAGCGAAAAACCTTTACCGCAAGGAACTCGAATGGATGCGTAAACAGCCAAAGGCGAGGACTACTAAATCAAAGAGCAGGCAGGATGCTTTTTATGTGGTTGAATCCAAGGCAAAGCAAAACCTCGACGAGCAGCGGCTTACACTTGAAATGAAGATGAGCCGGCTGGGAGGTAAGGTCGCTGAATTAAAGAAAGTAAATAAAAGTTTTGGAGACAAAATTATCCTGAAGGGATTTGATTATACTTTTAAACGCGGAGACCGTATCGGTGTAGTAGGGAAAAACGGAGCAGGTAAAACTACCTTCCTGAATATGCTGCAGGGATTGGAACCGCCCGATAGCGGGAAGGTTAATATTGGAGAAACAGTTGTATTTGGTAATTATTCGCAAACGGGTCTTGTTATAAAAGAAGATATGCGGGTAATTGAATTTGTAAAAAATATTGCCGA
This sequence comes from Bacteroidota bacterium, assembly GCA_013287475.1. GTDB lineage: Bacteria > Bacteroidota > Bacteroidia > Chitinophagales > Chitinophagaceae > Puia. The sequence goes on along the minus strand of JABDDT010000008.1, from coordinate 13,411 downwards.
ACATTTTCCGCTTGCGGATGGAAGTTCTTTAAGTGCCGCCCAATTTCTGAACCTGTTTTTATTTCCTCCGGATAAACAATATACATATATATCTTCTTTAAGTGGTGGAGAAAAAAGAAGATTGTTCCTTTTGTCAATTCTATTCCGTAATCCCAATTTCCTGATCCTGGATGAACCTACAAACGATCTGGATCTTCCAACACTTGGCGTACTCGAAAATTTTTTATTGGATTTCCAGGGTTGTTTAGTCATGGTGTCGCACGATCGTTATTTTATGGACAGGATGGTCGAACATCTTTTTGTATTTGAAGGCAATGGTGTTATAAGGGACTTTCCAGGCAATTACGGCTTATATCAGCAATGGCTGAAAACGCGGGATGAAGTAGAAGGCGCAGAAATAAAATCTGTACAGCAATCTATAGAAAAAGATTCGGTAGCTGCAAAACCTGCAAAGGCAAAACTTTCCTACAAAGAAAAACAGGAACTCGATTTACTTGAAAAAGAAATCAGTGAACTCAATAAGGAAAAAGACCAGATCACAGAAAAACTGCATGACGCTTCCATTAACTTTGATACGATTCAGCAACTGTCCCGGAGATTTACAATTATATCCGAATCAATTGAGTCGAAAGAACTCCGGTGGCTTGAATTGAGCGAGAAGAATACAAGTATAGGAGTATAAGAGTATAAGAGTATAAGAGTGCCGGACCTATACTCTTATACTCTTATACTCCTATACTTGTTTTTGTCCTATATTAGTATCCTTAAAACGACGATATGCCTGCCGAACTCACCCCGGTTATTCTTAAAGATAGCCTTGCCAACCCCGCACCACTTGGATTATTTGGATTTGGAATGACAACCGTTTTATTGAATCTGCACAACGCAGGATTTTATGAAATGAATTCTATGATACTTGCTATGGGACTCTTTTATGGAGGATTGGCCCAGGTCATTGCCGGAATTCTTGAATTTAAAAAGAATAATACATTCGGGATGACAGCATTTATTTCCTATGGGTTTTTCTGGATTTCACTGGTGGGCCTCATTTTCATGGGCAAATGGGGATGGATATCCCCAACACCCGGCCCTGCACTGGTATCCTATCTTATCCTATGGGGCATTTTTACATTGTTATTATTTTTTGGAACACTTAGAATAAATAAAGCACTTCAGTTCGTATTCGGCTCCCTGACCATTTTATTTTTTCTATTGGCAATGGGTGATGCAACTAAAAATGAATCCATTTCAAAGCTTGCCGGATATGAAGGCATTATATGTGGCGGATCGGCTATATATACCGGTATTGCAAATCTGCTGAATGAGGTTTACGGATATATCGTATTACCGCTGGGTCCTGTTCGTAAATAAACCTGATTCAATTAAATCTGATTTTCCATTAGCTTATTCCGGAGATGAATGATATGAGTTAAATTTGCCTTATGGGCAATTTGGAGGATCAGCATACACCATCAAAAAATATTATTATAGTAGGAGGTGGCTTTGGTGGTATTAATCTGGCACTTGAATTAAAAAATAATCCTCATTATAATATTACACTGGTTGATAAAAACAATTACAATTTCTTTCCACCACTGATTTACCAGGTTGCCACAGGATTTTTAGAAAACTCCAACATCAGTTATCCCTTCAGGAAATTGTTCAGGAAATATTCCAATATTCAATTCCGTATGGGTGAACTTCTTAAAGTGGATCCCGCAGCACATACCATACAATTAAATAATGGCGAACTTTCTTACAACTACCTCGTATTGTCCATCGGAGCCGAATCAAATTATTTCGGCATGGAAAATATCCGCAAGTATGCCATTCCGATGAAAAATGTAAACGATGCACTGGAAATGCGCAATACCCTGCTGAAGCATTTTGAGATGGCAACGATTACTAATGATCCTGCGGAAAGAAAAAAATTACTTACTGTTGTTGTGGCAGGCGGAGGGCCCACCGGAGTTGAAGTCTCCGGAATGCTGGCGGATCTGCGGGTGCATAGTTTTTCTAAGGATTATCCTGGTTTATTAGGAAGTGGCGCACAGATTTTTTTAGTAGACGGAGGTTCCCACCTGCTCGGGCCCATGAGCACAGCATCGCAGAACGACACATTTGATGATCTCCTTAAAATGGGTGTGATTATTAAATTACAAACGCAGGTAAAAGATTTTGTGAATGATAAAGTTGTTTTATCGAGTGGTGAGATCATCGAAACGAAGAACCTGATCTGGACTGCCGGAGTATCCGCCATGATCATTCCGGGTATACCGGCAAACTGTTACGGCAGAGGAAAGCGACTGATTGCAGATCCTTATAATAAAGTTATCGGAGTGGACGATATATATGCAATCGGTGATACCTGTTTGCAGACACATGAACCGGAATACCCGAATGGACATCCGCAACTGGCACAGCCTTCCATACAACAGGCGAAACTTTTAGCTGCCAATTTTAAGTCGATGGTTATTGGCAAGCCACTTAAACCATTTCATTATAAAGATCTTGGCACAATGGCTATTATAGGAAGAAATAAAGCCGTAGCTGACCTTCCGCATAATGTACATTTTAAAGGTTTTATTGCCTGGTTCCTATGGTTATTCATTCATTTGGTTTCATTGATCAATTACCGCAACCGTCTTAAAACATTATTTAACTGGACCATAGCCTATCTCTATAAGGACCAGTCGCTCCGGTTTATTGTCAGGCCAGGTCCCGATCCTGATGAAAACACCTGATTTCTTCACAAGAAAACCTGTATTAATCTAATGTTTCATTGGGTGGAAGGGTCCCTAAAGATCATATTGGTCTCACTTTGGATTTTATTATTGAAATCGGTTAAAAATGTTTTGATTTCATGAAATTATTTTTATTTTTACGCGCAGCGACAAGCTGATATTCCCCGCGTTTCCTTACGAGCATTATTCGGCTAATGTTTTACGGTCCTGCGATCTGTGATCCATCCCTGTGAATCTATATACTTAAGTATTAAACAGATCAACCGATGGAGTTAACAAGCAAGACCTCTGGCCTGGATGAAAAATTAGACGGATTACTTTCATTATTAATGCATGATTTTGAAGATGTACCGGCGATTCCGCTCACTGATTTTCATGATCGTTATGGTGAATTCTTTGGAGAAGAATTGTATAATCTGCAGGAGATTCTGTTTGAAGACGGACTGGTAAAATGTTTTGTTGGTCCCGAAGGTCTTCAGCTGGAAATTACCCACAAAGGAATTGGCTTTATGGCCAAAGGAGGATATTCACGGGCCATCAGGGAAGAAATGGTTAGTCATGATGATGCATTACGCGCCCGCAAAAAAAACCGGATTGTACATATTCTGATTACCATCGTATTTATGGCTGCAATCGCAATTTGTTTTTACCTTCACAAAAAAACAGACTGAGATCCGATATGCAGCCCGACTATCCAAAAAAACTTTTCAGGGATGAGCGCGAACATTTTGTTTTCCTTCTGGAAATGCTTGCGTCCATATCACAATAAGTCCATCAAACGGAATTGAATTCTTCATTTCCCAACCAGCATTTTACACCTTCCCGTTTAAAACATTTAGGAATTTATTTTAACAAGGTTTTGAACATCCAGAAACCTAAACTGTACATTTGAATATGAAACGATATCTCATACTTGCGGTAATTGTATTATTTACTTACGCTTCACAAGCTCAAGGTACACCGTATACCTGGACTTACTCAGCAAACAAAATATCCGAGAATGTATATGAACTCCATTTTCATGTAGACCTGAATAGTCCATGGCATACTTATTCTCAATTCACTCCTGATGGTGGCCCGGTTCCGACTAAATTCACTTTTGCAAAAAACCCGCTTTATACGCTGGATGGAAAGGTGAAAGAAAACGGGAACCTGATTCAAAAGCACGAGGCAGTGTTTGGAGTGGATGTAAAATATTTTAATGGGAAAGTCGATTTTGTGCAGCTGGTAAAATTAAAAACTCAGGCAAAGACTAACTTTTCCGGAACTGTTGAATTTATGGTTTGCAATGACCAGCAGTGCCTCCCGCCGGCAACCCAGAAATTTTCGATTGCATTGAACTGATTTGAATCGGAGAAACATTTTATGACCGGGAAACGATCTCAAAAAATATCTTGTTTTGAATAAAATACTCGTAATCGGTGCATCTGGTCAGATCGGAACTGAATTAACATTAGCACTCAGACAGCATTTCAGTGGTGAAATGGTTATTGCTGCAGATCTCAAAAGGGAAGCCGATTTATTGAAAGGCACGGGCCCCTTTCTCCCTTTAGATATCATGGATAAGGAAATTCTTCGCGTGCAGGTACGCCGCCATGAAATTAAAACCATTTACTTACTGGTAGCAATGTTGTCGGCAGCAGGAGAAAAGAATCCACTCCTTGCCTGGCAGCTCAATATGCAAAGCCTGATCAATACGTTGGAAGTAGCCCGGGAAGAATCTGTAACGAAAGTTTTTTGGCCCAGCAGTATTGCTGTTTTTGGTAAGGATGCTCCAAAACAAAACTGTCCCCAGGATGCCTATTCAGCGCCTTCTACTGTTTACGGTATAAGTAAATTAACCGGTGAACAATGGTGTCATTATTATTATTACCGCTATGGAATAGATGTAAGGAGTATCCGTTATCCCGGACTTATCAGCTATAAAACGCTGCCTGGCGGAGGAACGACAGATTATGCGATAGAAATATTTCATTCAGCCATCCGCGGAGAAAATTATACATGCTTTTTACGTGCTGATCAGCGGTTACCCATGATGTATATGGATGATGCAGTTCGAGCGACCATTGAATTGATGGAAGCCCCTGCGGCAAAAATATCTGTACGCACGGCATATAACCTGGCTGGCATCAGTTTTACTCCGGAGGAAATCGCCCGGGAAATAAAACGCCTGATTCCGGAATTTACCATCGAATACCAGCCTGATTTCCGCCAGGCCATTGCAGATTCATGGCCGGAATCCATAGATGATCACATTGCCGCCAGGGACTGGGGATGGAAACCTTCTTTCAACCTGAAAAAAATGACAGAAGAAATGATTCATCATATTAGTCCGGGACTGGCGGTTTCCACGAAGAGATGACGGTTGATGGTTGACGGTTGACGGTTGACGGTTGACGGTTGACGGTTGACGGTTGAGTAATTAATTTGGGAATTGCAAATTAGCATTGTATTTAGTTTTAGGCTTTCGGCTTTAAGCCTTAAGCCTTAAGCTTTGCGCTTTATTCGGATTCAAAACAAAAAGTAATTACTTTTGCAGCCCCCGTCGAGGTAGCTCAGCTGGTTAGAGCATCGGATTCATAACCCGAAGGTCGGCAGTTCAAGTCTGCTCCTCGATACAAAAAGGTTCCTCCCGGAACCTTTTGCCGTTTTAACCCATCTACCCGAAATAATAGAATCAATTAATTTTTTATTCAATAAAACTTTTCAAAACCTGATTCCGCTGGTCTCTTGGAAGGCTAATGGGAGGACAAGGAAGTATTCCACTAAAGTGATATTATTGCTTATTTATTGGAATGTTATTAAGATATTATAGGGACCAAGTCCATTAAACAAGGACTAATTAGGAAGTATTTTCCAATAAATAGGCAATAATATCACTTTAGTAATATATTTCAGGTAACTTAGTTTAATATTCGTTTTAACATGCCGTCATCCGGGCTTAATACACTTGAACTATGGCAATACTTTTAAATGGTCCCAACGGGCCTTTTTCCGGTTTGCTTGGAACCGGAGTAGGGTACATGTGGAAGGGCAAGGCGGTGATACGCTCCAGGCCACCGAGAAAAAGATCCGGTTCCTCACCCTTGCAAAAACAACAACAGGCGAAGTTTGTATTAATGCATAAGTTTTTAAAACCGTTGCTACCCCTGCTCAATGTGACTTACAACAACCTGGCGTTTCAGATGACGGGTTTTAATAAGGCTTTTTCTTATAATGTGAAAAATGCCATCACGGGTGAATATCCCGATTTGAAGATTGACTATGCGATGGTACTCATCGGCCGCGGTGACCTTCCCAATGTAATGATGCCTGTGTCGGTTTATTCAAAAGAAGGGAAACTTGTTTTTAACTGGACAGATAATAGTAGAAAAGGAAAGGCGAAAGCTTTTGACAAAGCTTTCGTTGCTGTTTATTGTGAAAAAAACGGGGAATGGGAATTTGATCTTAATCTGGCAAGCAGAAGTGATGGCACATGTTCAATCGATATTAAAGAACTCGCAAATAATGAAGTCCATTCTTATATCGGATTTATTGCCGAAAATGGAAAAGATGTAACGGATAGTTTATATACAGGATTGATAAAATTGTAAATCATATCCAATTTTTTATCAGACATCCACATTAAAATCTGTCTTTTTTTTGTTCTCCTGAATTTTTATCCCGGTTCCTTTAAATTTTTTACCTGTTTAAACTCCATATTATGCGGATGTAAATTTTGCATTAATAAATTATGAAACCGGAATGCAAAATTTTTTCTCATTCTAATAAATACGCATATATACTTCTGTTTATTTCTTCTACATGTCTCCATTTCTCCTTAATGAAGCTTTGACAAATCTTAACAATTCCTTTTTTTTCGCTTAATCCTGCCGACATACCACGCTTCTACATTCGCCTGCGAAGATAAAATCAAATTAAAAACTAATTCATTATGAGCAAAAGAATTACTCTGCCCATTTATTTAAGAGCATTCTTGATCTTATTGCTTTTGCCGGTATTTGCTCTGGCGGAAAAGCCAATTACAGGACAGGTGCTTTCATCATCCGATCAAACTCCGGTGGCTGGTGCTACAGTAATTATTAAAGGATCAAAGGTTGGAACTTCAACCGGCCTGGATGGAAAATTTACGATCCGTGCAAATCAGGGAGATGTGCTTGTAATAACCGGAGTAGGCATTACCAGACAGGAAATAGTTGTGGGTGCGGATGATGATTTTACAATCAAAGTGACAACTAACAGTAAGAATCTGAATGAAGTGGTAGTTACTGCAACGGGTATCAAAAAAGATTCCAAACGAATAGGATATTCTCTTCAAACAATTGATGCTTCAAAACTTACCCAGGCGAGAGAAGCGGATCCGATTAGTTCTTTAAAGGGAAATGCAGCGGGTCTGGAAATAAATATCAATCAGGAAATCGGTCATCCTTCTGATGTAATCATTCGCGGAGAGAACAATCCGACAGACAGGCCAATGTTTGTTGTGGATGGAGTTCCCATTACTTCCGATACGTACAACCTTAATTCAGATGACATAGAAACCTATACCATTTTAAAGGGGCCAAATGCTGCTGCATTGTATGGTTTTCAGGGAAAAAACGGAGCCATTATCATAACAACCAAAAAAGGGAAAAAAGGACCAAAAGGATTGGTGGTAACTTTTAATAATACTACACAATTCAATAATGGTTTTATTGCATTGCCCAAATACCAGGACACATATGGTCCCGGAGATAATGGCAAATATGCTTATGGTGGCGGTGGTTCAAGTCCTGCATCATACTTCGGTAACGGAGCAGTAGGAGTCGGGGTAAATGATTATGATTATGATGTATGGGGACCGCAGTTCAACGGTCAGTTATTACCACAGTATGATGGTGCTTATGATCCAACGCAAACTTATGTTACAACATTCGGCGATGGAACAACTTATTCAGGGCATGTGGCCCCGACTCCCTGGGTAGCAAGAGGGAAGGATAATTTGAAAAAATTTATACAAACAGGTTTATTGCAATCCAATAGTATTGCAGTCAGTTCATCTACAGAAAAAACAGACGTACGTTTTTCTATTGGAAATACTTATCAGCAGGGAATTGTTCCCAATACGCAATTGAACAATGCAAATTTTACTGCAAGCGTTGTTCAGAGATTCACACCCAATTTTTCAATGACTGCTTATATGAATTATAGCAGGCAGTCATCACCCAATGTTCCGGATGTTACCTATGGTCCGAACAGTATGATATACAATATCATTATCTGGGGCGGTGCAGACTGGGCCATGAGTGATATGAAGAATTACTGGCAGACGGGTCATACAGGTGTACAGCAGAAATATGAAGAATATTACAGGTATAACAATCCCTACTTTATGTCTTACGAATGGCTGAGGGGTCATGATCAGAATAATGTTTATGGATATGTTTCCCTGAATTATAAAGTGAATGAGAATTTTGATTTGCAATTCAGGCCCAGTCTCACGACTTATGATATGTTTAATTCGGAAAAACTTCCTTATTCTGCTGACGTTTATGGAAGGGAATTAAGACAGGGAGATTACAGAACTGATTCAAGAAATTTATTTGAATCCAATACAGATTTTCAGGCCAGGTATCATAAAAATGAAATTGCCGGATTTTTAGACTTATCAGTACTTGGTGGTGCAAGTGCGAGAAGTTTGAATTTTAATTCTGCATTCGAATCGACGAACTACCTGAATACGCCAGGCACTTATTCTTTTGCCAATTCGCAAGGGCCTATTACGGGCAGTAGTTTTAATTCAAGTATGCTGGTATTGAGTGCATATTATTCTGTTGATCTGGGATATAAATCTTTTATAACCGCAAATATTACGGGTCGCGTAGATAAGTCATCTTCACTGCCCAGCAATGCAGGAAGTTATTTTTATCCTTCTTATAACCTGGCTACTGTTGTATCGGATTATACTAATCTGCCGAAAGTGATTTCATTTCTTAAACTGCGTGCATCTTATGCAGAAAGCAAAAGCGGTGGAACAAGTCCTGAGTTCTCTGCCAATGTGAGCTCTACCCCTGCTGCTGGTTATGGATATTATTGGTCTTCTCCTTATGGGGGACCGACAGCACCTTCATATCAATTTTCGCAGCCATATACATTAGCGCCTACTTACTCCAATCAGAGCAGTGCAAGATTTACGGATCAGACAGTTAATCCGAACATCATCACGGAAAGCAGGCAGGCAACTGAATTTGGAGCCGATATCCGGTTTTTCAACAACAGGTTGGGAATCGACGCAACCCGATATCACTATAAGAATACAGGTATTGTTGGTCTTGGAACTTCTGCTTCTTCCGGATACTCTACTTATCTGACTAACGGTAATATCTATACGAACGACGGATGGGAATTTGTAGTAACGGGTCGTCCTTTCGTAAATCCAAATGGATTCAGCTGGACTGTCGCAGTCAATATTGGTAGTTATATCAAAAAATGGGTGAATAATTCAAACCCTGATAACTACGAAACAAAAAGTGGTCAGCGTACTGATTTAGTTTATGGAAATGCTTTTGTAAGAACTGCTGATGGAAAAATTGTCATTGACCCGGCCTCCGGAGATTACCTGAGGTTTTCTGACCTTGGATCTTCAGCGCAGAAAATATTCGGCCATTCAGATCCCAACTGGCAATGGGGCATAGTTAATACTGTCAGCTATAAAAGCTGGTCCATGCGATTCCAGTTTGATGGGATGGTAGGAGGTGTGATAGAAGATTATGTTAGAAAGAAGACACTCCAGGGAGGTCGCCATATAGAAAGTGCCACCGGTGCATTGGGTGTCGCAAGGCCTATGGATGCAGATAATATTGCAGCATATACTGCACCTGGTGTGGTATTAACCGGTCCCAATGGAATCCAGTTGGATCCCATTACCGGAGTAATTACAAATAGTAAAGAGCTAACCGAAAGTCCAAATACCACCAAAAGTCAGGTACAGGCTTTTGTAACACGTGAAGCTTCCATTCCTGATCTGGATGTTATTTCAAAGACATACGCCAAATTGAGGGAAGTAACGATTTCATATAACCTTCCTGCAAATATTATTGGCAAGCAGAGTTTCTTTACTGCAGCCAGTATTTCTCTGGTAGGAAGGAATCTTTTGTACTTCTTTCCAAACAAATATAAGGACATCGATATTGATCAATATTCTCAGGGCTCATATAATGTCGGCAGTAACGGAGCATATGGTGGTTCAACTTATCAATCAGGGTTACAAACTCCCACTACACGCAGTTATGGTTTTAATTTTAATCTAACCTTTTAAAACCCATAAAATAAGTATATGAAACAAGTAAAGAATATCATTTTAGTTTTTATGGGTGGCTTATTGATGGTCTCCTGTAATAAGCAAATTCAGGAAAAACAAGCAGATCCAAATAATCCTACCACAGTACCACCCGCTTTAGTTTTGGGGACTCTTCTGACCGATATTTCCGGTACTGGAACTGCCGGTAGATTAAGTGGAACAAATTCCAGTGAGGGAGTAAATTCCTGGGATGGCGCACACCGCTGGAATCAATACCATTGCAGCAATTATGATTATTATGATAATAATATTTATGCATGGACCAACGGTTCATTTGATCCATACCTGGTCATGAAGAATGCTGTTCAAATGGAAAAAGAAAACAGTACCAGGGGTGCACCTGCTGTCAATCCATATGAAGCAGTTGGCAGATTTGTAAGAGCTTACTATTATTATAATCTGACCTCCATGTTCGGGGATATTCCGCAAACTGAAGCCCTGGATGTTGCAATTACGCAGAGCCCCGCCTACACTCCTCAGGAACAGGTTTTTCAATATGTTCTGGCGCAGCTGGACACAGCGAATACAGATTTCGCATCACTAATAGCGAGTAACGATAATTCATTGTCTCCATCACAGGATATCATGTATGGAGGCAACTTGGTGCTGTGGCAAAAAATGGTGAATACATTTCAGCTGAGGGTGCTGGTTGCATTAAGTAACAAGGCATCAGATCCCTTATTAAATGTCCCTGCGCGATTTGCAGCCATCCTTGGAAGTCCATCCACTTACCCGGTCTTTTCGGGTCAGGCCGATGATTACAAATTTGTTTATAATCCGGGTAATGCAAATACTTATAGTACTTACCCTTTCAATCCGACAAATTTCGGTTCCATTGCCCAGCGATTTAACATGGCTGATACCTATGTAAAAGCCCTGACCACTTTAAATGATGCGCGCGTTTTTGTAACCTGTGAACCTGCCTGGGCCTACGTTGCAGCCGATCCAAATCCCTGCAAGTATAATTATTTCGTAGGGGCTAGTACAGGCCTTCCACTTGCGCTCATGTATGCTGCAGCGGGCGTAGATTCATTTTCTTTTATCAACCGGCAAAGATATTATTCGAATTATACCGGAGAACCCAATGTTTTGGTTGGATATAAGGAAATGTGCTTCAACATTGCAGAAGGCATAACAAGAGGATGGGCTACGGGAAATGCCGAAGCCTGGTATAAACTGGGAATCACGGAATCCATGGCTTTTTATGGCATTGATGTCACTAAAACCAGTTTCACAACCTATTTTCTTCCGAAGGGCGCCAATTCAGTTACCCAGGTCGCACCATATCCTTACAATTTCGATTTTACAACTTATTACGCACAACCCTCTGTAGCCCTTTCTCCTGTTACAACTACAGCAATCAATCAGATCGTGTTGCAAAAGTATATTGCGAGTTTTCAAAATTCGGGATATGAATCATATTACAACTGGCGAAGGACTGGTGTTCCGGCATTTGAGGGAGGAAGTGGTGTGGGAAACAATGGAATTGTTCCAATCAGATGGGCTTATCCCGTCACTGAACAGCAACAAAATACAGACAATTGGAAAAAAGCTTTAACGGCACAGGGATTCACACAGGATGATCTGAACCAGGTCATGTGGTTGCTCAAATAATATTTTCCGTCAGGATAATTTTCTGATAGCAGTTTGGGTTATTTCAAAGGCGAATCTTTTCTAAGATTCGCCTTATAATTTGCAGTGGTATTCTGCAGGGATACATTTAATATAAAAGTTTTTTAAGATTTGAATACACCATTTCGGAGTACTAAAGAGGGAATAGAATTTCATATATTAAATTCTGACATATTTTAAAGTAAATCTTCAAAATAAATAATTTATTGAATTTTATTACTATTTAAAACAAAACCCCCTGTGGAAACAGGGGGTGTCTTACGATTGCTTGCTATATAAAAAACTTACATATATTTTATTTGAAGCTTCTCAAGGCGAAAATATAGAACAAATAACAAAAAAACGCAGAATGTTATTAACTTTTTGTAGAAAATATTACATATTTATTTTAGTAATGTGTTAACAACTCTGATTTGCTTTTGACCTCTATTTTATCGGGATAAACTAATAGTGCAGCCTGCAGGCAATCCATAGCTGCCTGGATTGCTTCCTGGTTCAGTACATAGGCAAGACGCACTTCATTGAGACCGAGGCCCGGACTGCCATAAAAACCAGAGGCCGGTGCAAGCATCACGGTCTCCCCCTTAAATGAAAATGACTCCAGCAGCCATTGGCAGAATACATCTGCATCAGGGACTGGTAGTCTGGCTATAGCATAAAATGCACCCCCCGGATTGGGACAATAAACGCCGGGCATTTCATTTAGTCTTTTGACGAGTAAATCCCTGCGTCTGCGGTATTCTTCGCGTGTAATATCAAAATAATCTTCAGGAAGATCAATCGCAGCTTCTCCAAGGATTTGGGAGAAGGAAGGGGGACTGAGTCTTGCCTGGGCAAATTTCATCGCCGTGTCGAGCAATTCCTTATTTCTGGTAATGAATGCTCCAATCCGGCCTCCGCAGGCACTGTAGCGTTTGGAAATGGTATCCATCAAAACAACATTATTGTCCAATCCTTCCAGTTTCATGGCGCTGAAATGAGATCCTTCATAACAAAATTCACGGTAGGCTTCATCACTGAACAGGTAAAGATTATATTTTAATGCGAGCTGTTTGAGGATATCCCATTCCTCCCGGCTATACAGGTATCCGGTCGGATTATTGGGATTACATATTACGATCGCCTTGGTTTTTTTTGTAATGGCTTTCTCAAACGTTTCCAGCGGAGGCAGGGCGAATCCGCTTTCTATATAAGATGTAACCGGAACAACTTTAACCCCTGCTTCTACAGCAAAACCATTGTAATTAGCATAAAATGGTTCAGGAATAATTACTTCATCACCCGCATCCAGGCATCCGAGTAAGCCAAACAGGATTGCTTCCGAACCACCTGTTGTAATGATGATTTGATCGTAACTAATATCAATACCATTAGCGGCATAATATTTCACCAGTTTACGACGGTAACTTTCATTGCCTGCACTATGGCTGTATTCCAGAATCTTAAATTGAAAATGCCTGACTGCATCCAGTGTGGAAGGTGGTGTTTCGATATCCGGCTGACCAATATTGAGGTGATAGACTTTTGTTCCTCTCTTTTTTGCAGCTTCAGCAAATGGCACCAGTTTCCGTATTGGTGAAGCGGGCATTTCCTTTCCTCTATGAGAGATAGTTGGCATACATTTTCTTTATCAGTCAAAGATAAAAGAAAGTATGGGAGTATGGGAGTGAAACAACAACTCTCAACTTTTTTGGCA